>JBQTJE010000153.1:0-5800 GCA_052387455.1 Pseudonocardia sp. | reverse complement strand
TGATGGCATGCACAGCGAGCCCCGCAGCGGACCGAACGACAGATCGCCTTGAAGACCCGAAGTCAGTCAGTCCGAGGGTCAGAACGACCGCTGCGGGGCTCACCTACATCCTCACTGTCAGTCCGCGGGCAGCTCGGACACGTCGCGGGCTCGTCGCCCGACGGGCTCGCCGATGCGCAGGCCCTTCGCCAGCCAGGACGCGCCGAAGGCGACCACGGCGACGATCTCGCCGAACAGCAGCGAGTTGCGGTCGGCGATGCCGGTGGCCTGGCTCGCCACCATCGCCACCAGCGCCACGCCGATGACCGCCGCGCAGCCCCAGTGGAAGTTCCGCCAGGCCAGCGCCGCGGCGGGGGTGCGGGCCCGGTTGACCATCTCGCGCCTGCCGAAGTACACGCTGATGATCGCGAGCGAGACGATGAAGACCGCGGCGCTGGTGAAGTGGATCGTCGCCACCAGGCGCTCGCCGAGCGCGGCCTGCAGCGGGGTGGGCGGCAGCGGCGTGCCCGGCGGCCGGTTGGTGGGGAAGAGCGCCACGCCGAGCGCGGCCACCCCCGCGACGGTGCTCCAGCGGTTGTCCACCGGCTGCTCCTCGACGCGGTAGTTGACCAGGAACAGCGCCGTGGCGGCCAGCGCGCCGACCCAGACGTCGCGCATGCCGGAGTGGTAGTAGGCGCTGAGCGAGCCGCGCAGCAACATGTCGCCGTCGAGGAACACGACGTCGCCCACCAGCAGCACCACCGGGAGCAGGACGCCGATCACCCCGATCGCGGTGCGCATCCGACCGTAGGAGCGCAGGTAGCGGCGCGCGCTCTCCAGGGGATCGGTGTGTGGTGCGATCGGCGAGTCCATGATGGCCTCCTCGGGCGGCGGGAAGCCCCGGGCGCGCCCGGGCGTCCATCGTCGACCCGCCATCGGGCCGGGACAACCACGTTCCCGGCGGGCTACATTCCCGAGCAACGAGCTGGAGGTTCCGGGGATGGACGAGGTGGTCTCGCCCGCGACGATCCTGCCGGGGGCGGCGGCGCGGTTCGGCGACAAGGCGGCGCTGGTCACCGCGACGCGGACGCTGAGCTTCCGCGAACTGCACGCCGAGAGCGACCGGGTGGCCGCGGGCCTCGCGCAGCGCGGGGTGCGCCCGGGGCAGCCGGTGTCGCTCTACGCGCAGAACCGCTGGGAGTGGATCGTCGCCTACCACGGCGCGCTGAAGGCCGGCGCGGTCGTCAACCCGGTGAACGTCATGCTCACCCCCGAGGAGCTGGCCTACGTGCTGCGCGACTGCGGTGCCGGCGCGGTGTTCACCGGCGCCGAGCATGCGGCCGGGGTCGTCGAGCTCACCCGGGACCTGCCCGAGCTGCGGATGGTGGTGGCGTTCGGGGACGCGCCGGACGGGACGGTGGCGTTCGCCGAGCTGCTCGCCGCCGACGGCCCGGTGCCGCGACCGGAGATCGTCCCCGCGTCGGCGTCGACGATCGGCTACACCTCGGGCACCACCGGCCACCCCAAGGGCGCGGTGCAGTCCCACCGCGCGGTGCTGCTCAACTGCGCGCTCACCGCGACCATGCACGGCCGGACCAGCGCGGACGTCGTCGTCACGGCGCTGCCCGCGCCGCACGTCTACGGCAACGTGGTGATCAACGGGACGTTCCTGGTGGGCGGCACCGTCGTGCTCATGGAGCGCTACACCCCCGCGGAGTCGCTGCGCGCGATCGACGAGCACCGGGCCACGATGTTCGAGGGCGTCCCCGCGATGTACGCCACGATGCTCGCCGATCCCGCGCTGGCCGAGGCCGACCTGTCCAGCCTCACCCGCTGCACCGTCGGCGGCCAGACGATCCCGATCTCGACGATCGAGCGCTGGCAGCAGCGTTCCGGGGCGCCGCTGATCGAGCTGTGGGGGATGACGGAGATCGCGGGGCTGGGCACCACGCACGCCCTGCACGCCCCGCCCGTCCCCGGCTCGATCGGGGTGGCGTTGCCGGGGGTGGAGCTGCGCATCGTCGATCTGGCCGACACCTCCCGGGAGGCTCCGCGCGGGGAGCCCGGCGAGCTGATGGTGCGCGGCCCGCTGGTGATGCTCGGCTACCACAACCGGCCCGAGGCCACCGCGGAGACGATCGAGCCCGACGGCTGGATGCACACCGGCGACGTCGCGACGATGACCGACACCGGGCACGTCTTCGTCGTCGACCGGCGCAAGGACGTGATCTTCTCCGGCGGCTACAACGTGTACCCGGCGGAGATCGAACGGGTGCTGGCCGCGCACCCGGCGGTGGCGATGGTGGCGGCCGGGCCGGTGCCCGACGAGATCCGCGGCGAGCAGGCGTGCGCGTACGTGGTGCTCGCGGGCGGGGCGGGTGTCACGGAGGCCGAGCTGATCGAGTTCGCGGGGCGGTCGCTCGCGGCGTACAAGCGCCCGCGCCAGGTCCGGTTCGTCGACGACCTGCCCAAGACGTCGACCGGCAAGATCATGCGTCGCGAGCTGGTGAAGCTGTACCAGCCGTGACCTGACCGTGGGGTGTACGGAGCGCAGCGGGCGCGGGCCGTTCGTCGGCCACCGATCCGCCGTTGGGCGCAGGGCGATGACGCTGAGTGTTCGAGACCCGATCGAGACCTACGCTGAGCAACGCGACACAGTCCTGGTGGGAGAGCGATGACGGACACGGTGCGGTCGATCCGGCCGGAGATCGCGTCGTCGTGGCACCGGGCGCAGCTCGCCGGGCTGCACCCCGAGTCCGGGGGCCGGCCCACGCTCGTCGACGTCGACGTGTCCAGCCGCCTCATGTCCGCCGCCGCGCCGGTGCTGCGCGAGCTCGCCGAGCACCTCGACGGCAACGCGTTCAGCCTCATGCTCACCGACCGCGACTGCCGCATCGTGCACCGCTGGGGCGGCGACCACCGGTTCGTCGACGCGATCGACGCCTACGGCGTGGCCGTCGGGGTGCAGGTCGACGAGGAGTCGTTCGGCACCAACGCCATGGGCACGGCGATGGAGACCGGCTCGTCGGTGGTCGTGCACGGGGCCGAGCACTTCCTCTACCCGTTCAAGATCCTCAGCTGCTACGGCCACCCCGTGCGGCACCCGCTCACCCGGCGCGTCGAGGGGATCCTCGACATCACCGCGATCGGCCCGGCGTCCAACCCCCTGTTCGGGCCGCTCGTGCGGCGCGCCGTGCGCGACATCGAGGTCCGCCTGGTCGACGGCGCGCGCGACGGGCAGCGGCGGTTGTTCCTCGCCTTCCAGTACGCGACCCGCCTGCGCGGCGCGCCGGTGGCCGTCCTCGGCGGCGACGTGGTGCTCGCCAACCGCGCCTGCCTCGACGTGCTCGGCACCGCCGACCCGGCCGTGCTGCGCGCGCTGCTGCCCGGCGGTCCCGGCCCGCTCGTGCGCGAGCTGGACCTCGGGCCACGCGGCCGCGTCCCCGTCACCGTCGAGCGGGTCGAGGGCACCGTCGACGGCGTGCTCGTGCGCCTCGGCGCCCTGCCGGTGCCCGCCCCCGACCGCCCGGTACCGGATCGCGCAGTACCCGTCCGCCGCGCCCCCGTCGGGGCCGTCCCCGTCCGCCCCGCGCCCGAGCCCGCCCGGCCCACCGGGCATGCGGTGCTGGTCGCGGGCGAGCCGGGCACGGGCCGCAGCCGGGTCGCCGCCGAGCTGGCGGGCACCGGCCCCGTCGTCACGCTGGACGCCGCGGCCGCCGTCGCCGGTTCGGAGCGGGACTGGGCGAGCCGCCTCGTGGGGTTCGCCGCGCGCCCCGCCACCACCGTGGTGGTCGACGACGTGCACGTGCTGCCGGAGCGCCTGTGCGCCGTGCTGCGCCGGGTGCTGGTCGCGGGCCGCGCCCGGCTGGTGCTCACCAGCTGCCCGGTGGACGAGCTGCCCCCGCACGTCGCCCGGCTCGCGGGCCGGTGCGTGCGGCGCGTCGAGCCGGCGCCGCTGCGCGAGCGGTCCGCCGAGCTTGCGGCGCTGCTCGCCGCGATGGGTGCGCTCGCGCGCCCCGACCGCGACTGGACGTGCACCCCGCGGGCGCTCGACGCGCTGGCCGCACAGCCGTGGCCGGGCAACCTCGCCGAGCTCGCCGTGCTCGTCGACGAACTGGCGGCACGCCCGGCCACCGGCCGGATCGACCTCGACGACCTGCCCGCCCGCTACCGCAGCGCCGGCCGCGCCGCCCGGCTCGGCGGGCGGGAACGCGCCGAGCGGGCCGCGATCCTCGGCGCGCTGCACGCCGCCGGCGGCAACAAGGTCGCCGCGGCGCGGCAGCTCGGCATCAGCCGCACCACCCTGTACCGGCGGATGCGGGCACTCGCCGTGCCGGACGGGGCAGCGGTCCGCGCGGGCGGGTGAGGCGCCGAGCACTGGCCGGATGTCCAGTTGTGGAACAGTCCGCCCCACGTGATCCGGGCCACACTGGTGCCCGACGCGGACCGGCCCGGCCGTCCGCCACGACCGCGGAGCACCGATGCCCGGAACGCACGTGCGGCGCAGGCCGCACCACGCCGCCACCGGATGGCGGCTCGCGCCGCCCCCGAGCCGGCGCCCGCTGCGGGCCTGGCTGGCGATCACCGCGCTCGGCCTGCTCGTGGTGCTCGCCGCGGTGGGCCCGCTGCTGGTGAGCCGGTGACCCGTCCGGCCGCGACGCCCGTGCGGGTCGTCGTCGCCGACCGGCACCCGGTGTGGCGCGAGGGCCTGCGCGCCACGCTCGCCCGCCACATCGGCCTGCGGGTCGTCGGCGAGGCCGGGTGCGCCGCCGACGCGCTCGCCGTCGTCACCCGGGTGCGCCCGGACGCCGTCCTGCTCGATCCCGCGCTTCCCGCCGCCGGCCGCCCGGCCGGGCTGCAGGTGTGCCGCGACCTGCGGTCGCGCTGCCCCGACAGCCGCGTCCTCGTGCTCGGCCCGGGCCTCGACGAGCGGGCCGCGGCGAACGCGGTCGAGGCAGGCGCGTCCGGCTACCTGGGACGCGACGCCGGCGTCGCAGAGCTCGTCGACGCCGTCCGCGCGGTCGCCGCCGGGCGCCGCGTCCTGGACCGGCGCGTCCCCGTCACGTCCGGCGAGAGGCTCACCGGACGCCAGCTCGAGGTGCTGCGGCTGCTCGCCCGCGGCCTGTCCAACCGCGACATCGCCGGCGCCCTCACGGTGTCCGAGGGCACCGTCAAGTTCCACCTCGCCAAGATCATGCGGCGGCTCGACGTGCCCGGCCGCGCCGCCGCCGTCTACACCGCCAGCCGTCAGGGCCTCATCTGACCCGACTCGACGGCCCGGCGTCCCGGCTCCGCTCCCGCACCCGGTGGGGGCCGGATGAGAACGCTCTCATCCGGCTCTCATCCGGGGACCATCCGCGGGCGCGACGGTGAGCGGGATGCGTACCCCGCTCGCCGTCGTCGTCGCCATCGTGCTGATGGCCGGTGTGATGATCGGCATCACCGCGCTGCTGACGTCGTCGCCCCCGCAGGCGCCGCCGCTGCGCCCGATCACCGTCTCGGTGGACCCGGCGCCACCACCTGCGGCGGTCCCGCCCGGAGCCGCCGCGCCCACCGGGCCGTCGCCGGGCGGACCCGGGGTCGTGGCGCCGCCGCCCGCGCTGGACGACGATGACGACTCGGACGACGACCTCGACGACGGGCCCGGCGACGACTGATGACCGACCGATGACCACCGCCGAACCGGTGACCGGCGTGGCAGCCGACCGCCGGGCCCCCGCACCCGCGGCGCCGACCGGGCACCCCCGGGCGAGCGCCGCGACCCAGGCCACCGCCACGCACCCCCCCGCCCGGTGGGGCGAGGCCCGCCAGCGCGCCCCGC
>JBQTJE010000152.1:0-34082 GCA_052387455.1 Pseudonocardia sp. | reverse complement strand
CCACCGTGGCTGACAACACCGAGATCCTCAGCGGCCTCGCCGAGATCGTCGAGGAGGTCGCCGGCATCGACGCCGCCGAGGTGACCGCCGAGAAGTCCTTCGTCGACGACCTCGACATCGACTCGCTGTCGATGGTCGAGATCGCCGTGCAGGCCGAGGACAGGTTCGGCGTGAAGATCCCCGACGACCAGCTGGCCGAGCTGAAGACCGTCGGGGACGCGGTGAACTACATCTCCGCCAACCAGTGACCGGGCACCTGGTCTCCTAGGGTCGTCGGCATGACGAACAACGACGTCGTCGTCACCGGGATGGGCGCGACCACCCCGCTCGGTGGCGATGTCGCGTCCACATGGGACGGCCTGCTCGCCGGGCGCTCCGGCGTATCGCGGATCGAGGCCGACTGGGTCGACCGGTTCGACCTGCCGGTGAAGATCGCCGCCCAGCTCGCGGTGGAGCCCACCGAGGTGATCAAGCGGGTCGAGGCGCGCCGGATGGACCGCAGCGAGCAGGTGGCGATCGTCGCCGCGCGCGAGGCCTGGGCGCACGCCGGGCACGGCACCGGCGAGGACATGGACGTCGACCCGCTGCGCTTCGCGGTGATCGTCGGCACCGGCATCGGCGGCGCCATGACGCTGCTGCACCAGGACGACCTCCTGGAGAACGAGGGACTGCGCAAGGTCTCGCCGCTGACGATCCCGATGCTCATGCCGAACGGCCCGGCCGCGTACGTGGGGCTGGAGTTCGGAGCGGCCGCGGGGGTGCACGCGCCGGTGTCGGCGTGCGCGTCGGGGTCCGAGGCGCTGGCGTGGGCGTGGCGGATGCTGAAGGCGAACGAGGTCGACGTCGTGCTCGCCGGCGGCGCCGAAGCGTGCATCACCGGGATCCCGCTGGCCGGGTTCTCGCAGATGCGGGCGATGAGCACGCGCAACGACGAGCCCGAGCGGGCGTCGCGGCCGTTCGACGTCGGGCGCGACGGCTTCGTGCTCGGTGAGGGCTCCGGGATGATGGTCCTGGAACGGGCCGGGTTCGCGGCCGCGCGGGGTGCCACGGTGTACGGGCGGCTCGCCGGCATCGGCACGTCGGCCGACGCGCACCACATCACCGCCCCGCACCCCGAGGGCACCGGGGCGGCCCGCGCCATCGCGGCCGCGCTGCGCACCGCAGGCATCGACCGCGGCGACGTCGGGCACGTCAACTGCCATGCCACGGCCACTCCGGTCGGCGACGTCGCCGAGGCCGCCGCGATCCGTTCGGCCGTCGGGGACCAGCCGGTGCTCACCGCGCCCAAGGGCGCGATGGGGCACCTGCTCGGCGCGGCGGGCGCGGTGGAGGGCATCGCGACGCTGCTGGCGATCCGGGACGGGATGGTCCCGCCGACGGTGAACCTGGAGGACCTGGACTCGCGCGTTCAGCTCGACGTCGCCGCCGGGGAGGCGCGCAAGGTCGACCTGTCCGTGGCGGTGAACGACTCGTTCGGGTTCGGCGGGCACAACGTCGCCCTGGTGTTCACGGCGGCGTGACCGGCGCGACCAGCGCCGACCTCGTCGTGCTGGGGGCCGGGCCCGCGGGGCTCGCGGCAGCGTGGCGGGCCGCCAGGGCGGGCCGCAGCGTCGTCGTGCTGGAACGCGCGGCCGGGGTCGGCGGGATGGCCGCGAGCTTCGACGTCGCGGGCGTGCGCGTCGACCACGGCAGCCACCGCCTGCACCCGAACACGTCCCCCGAGGTGCTCGCCGACCTCACCGGCCTGCTCGGCGACGACCTCCAGCTGCGGCCCCGCCACGGGCGTCTGCGGGTCGGGCCGTCCTGGGTGGGGTTCCCGCTGCGGCCCGGCGAGCTCGCGCGCCGCCTGCCGCGGGGCCTGCTCGCCCGGCTGGCGGCCGACGCGCTGGTGGCACCGGCGCGGTGGCGCGCCGCGCCGCCCGCGAGCTACGCCGACGCGCTGCGCCGGGGGCTCGGTCCCGGCCTCTACGGCGCGCTCTACGGACCGTTCGCCGAGAAGCTCTGGGGGCTGCCGGGCGAGGAGATCGATGCCGAGCAGGCCCGCCGCCGCGTCACCGCCGACACCCCGTGGAAGATCGCGGCGCGGATGCTGCGGCGCGGCGGCAACGGCCAGGGCCGGCTGTTCCGCTACCCACGGCGCGGGTTCGGACAGATCACCGAGGCGCTGGCGCAGGCGGCCGTCGACGCGGGTGCCCGCATCGAGGTGGCGACCGAGGCGGTGGCGGTGCGCCCCGGTCGCGGCGGCGTGACCGTCCGGACGCGCCCGGCGGGCAGCGCGGGGGCCGGGGACGGGATCGCGGCTGGGGCTGAGGGCGGGGACGGGTCAGGCGACGGGCCGGCGGGGGCCGGGAGCGAGATCGGGGCCGCGCACGTGTTCTCCACGGTGCCGCTTCCGGTGCTGGGCCGGATCGTCGAGCCCGGGCCGCCGCCCGGGGTGCTCGCGGACGCCGCGGCGCTGCGGTTCCGCGCGATGGTGCTGGTCTACCTCGTGCTCGACCACCGCCCCTGGACGCCGTACGACGCGCACTACCTGCCCGGGGCGGGCACGGCGGTGACACGGGTGTCGGAGCCGGCGAACTACCGGGCGGGCCGCGACGATCCGCCCGACCGCACCGTCCTGTGCGCCGAGCTTCCCTGCGCCCACGGCGACGGTGTGTGGACGGCCACCGATGCCGACCTCGGCAACCGCGTCGCCGACGACCTCGCCCGCGCCGGCCTGCCCCGCGTCACGCCGGTGCACGTGCAGACCCGCCGGATCCGGCACGTCTATCCCGTCTACGACGTCGGGTACGGCGCCCGCCTGGCCGGGCTCGACGCGTGGGCGGCAGGGCTCGGCCGGGTGACGACGTTCGGGCGGCTCGGCCTGTTCGCCCACGACAACACCCACCACGCCATCGCGATGGCCTACGACGCCGTGGACGCGCTGGGCCGCGGCGGGTTCGACAGCGCGTCGTGGGCGGCGGCGCGGGAGCGGTTCGCCGCGCACGTGGTGGAGGACTGACGGCTCGGGGTGGCGTTGAGCTCCCGGTGCACCGCGGGGACGACCTTGCGCAGGTAGCGGCCGAGCTTCACGAACGACGTGCCGGTGGTGCGGAAGCGGTACCGGATCGGCACCTCGGCGTAGGCGAAGCCCTTGCCGAGCAGGTCGAGGGTGAGTACCTGGGCGTAGTTGGAGTCGTGCACGATCTCGGCCGCGGCGGCCGCGGCGGGGGAGAAGGCGCGGTAGCCGCTCTGGCCGTCGGTGAGGTCGGGGCGCCGCGCGACCCGGCGCAGTGCGGCGGTGAGCACCCGGTTGCCCAGGCGGCGCCGGGCGAGCATCCGCTCGATGTCGCCGGTGAACCGCGAGCCGACGACGTAGTCGGCGCGCCCGGCGAGCACGGGCGCGACGAGCGCGGGCAGGTCCTCGGGGAAGTACTCGCCGTCGGCGTCGACGTAGACGACCGCGGCCGGCGCGAACGCCACGGCCTCGGCGAGGCCGCGGCGCACCGCCGCGCCCAGCCCCCGGTTGGTCCCGAGCGAGACGACGCGGGCGCCGGCCGCGGCCGCGCGGGCCGCGGTGGCGTCGGTGGAGCCGTCGTCGACGACGACGGTGACGACCGGGCGCCCGGCGACCGTCGCCGGGATGCGTGCGACCACCGCGGCGACGGTGTCCTGCTCCTGGTACGCGGGCAGGAACGCCACCACGGGCGCGCCGGCCGCGACGGGCAGCGCAGCGGGACGTGGTGGCAGCGAGCGGGGCAGCCGGAACCGACCGACGTAGGACGGCGCCGGCACCACGAGCGCGACCCCGCCGGCGACGAGCGCGTAGAGGGACTTGACTGCGTGCGTGCTGAGCGCGATCGCGAAGGCCGGGCCGGCCGGGACGCCGAGCCCGACGAGCGCGGCCGTCGCGGCCGCCTCGTAGGTGCCGATGCCGCCCGGGGTGACGGCCACGGCCTGCACGGCGATCGTCACGGCGGTGACCGCGACCGCCCCCGCCACGCCCAGGTCGAACCCGGCGACCCGGGCGATCTCGTGGACGACCGCCGCCTCCAGCACCCACGACGCGACGACCGCGACGACCGCGAACGGGCCCGGCAACCGCAGTGCGGCGCCCCCGCGGCGCAGCCGGGCGCTCCAGGCCGCCCCGCCCGCGCACACCGCGAGCACGGCCGCGACCGCCGCGATCCACGTCCATCCCGGCGCGGTGGCGAGCAGGACCGCGGGCGCGGTGAGCGCCGCGAGCCCCAGCACCGCGACGAGGTCGAGCCCGCGCAGCGTCACCGTCGAGGCGATCACCGGCCGGGCGCGGAGCTCGGTGCGGCGCAGCACGCTGGTGACCCGCAGGACCTCGCCCAGCCGCAGCGGCAGCACGTGGTTGCCGAGCAGGCTCACGTGCAGCCCCGCCCACGACTGCCCGCGCGACAGGCCCGGCAGCACCCGGCACCACACCTCGGTGCGCAGCACGAACGCGCCCGCGTAGCAGGCCAGGGCGAGCCCGAGCCCGGCCGGGTCGGCGAGCAGGGCGCCGGCTACCGCGCGTAGCGCCTCGCCGTCCACCACCCGGTAGAGGTAGGCGACGGCCACCAGCAGGATCAGCGAACCCGTCACGAGGCGCAGGCGTTTCACGTGATCTAGCGTATGTTGTGCAGTCAAGCCTGGCTTCTGGATCGGCCAGCCTTCGTACGTAGGAGGTTCGGATGGGTTCAGGGCTAGCGGTCGTCACGGGTTCGGCCGGGTTCGTGGGCCGGATACTGGTCGCCGCCCTCGCCGAGCGCGGTCCGGTCGTCGCCGTCGACCGCGAGCCGCACGCCGCGCCGCCCGGCGTCGAGACGATCACCGCGGACCTGCTCGACGGCGATCCGGACGTCCGCGCCGCCCTCGCCGAGGCCTCTGTGGTGCACCACCTCGCCGGCTGCCCCGACGTCCGCGACCCCCGCCCCGACGCCGACCACCGGCGACTGCGCGACAACGTCCTCGCCACCGGCGCGGTGCTCGCCGCGGTGCCGATGGCGGCGGCCCTGCTCGTCACGTCCTCCTCGTCGGTGTACGGCGGCAGCCGCGACGGGCGCCCCAGCGCCGAGCAGCACCGGCTGCGCCCGCGCGGCGGGTACGCCCGCAGCAAGGTCGTCGTGGAGCAGCTCTGCGCGGCCCGGGCCGAGGCGGGCGGGCGGGTGGCGGTCGTGCGCCCGTTCACGGTGGCGGGGGAGGGCCAGCGTCCGGGGATGGCGCTGTCCCGGTGGATCGCGGCGGCCCGCGAGGACCGGCCGCTGCGGGTGTTCGGCTCGCCGCGCCGCAGCCGCGACATCACCGACGTCCGCCAGGCCGTCGCCGCGCTCGTCGAGCTCGGGGAGCTGGCCCGCTCCGGGGTCGGGATCGGCACGGTCAACCTCGGCACCGGCAGCCCGCTGCTGCTGGGCGACATCGTCGCCGCGATCGGGCGGGCGCTCGGCGTGCCGGTGCGCATCGCCGTCGAGCAGGCCGCCGACGTCGAGGTGCCGCACACGCTCGCGGACGTCACGCGCCTGCGCGGCCTGCTGGGCTGGGCGCCGCGCACCGACATCGACGCGCTCGTGGCCCGCCAGCTCGCGCACGCCCCGAGCGGCACGTTCGGGCCGGTCGCGCTCGCCCCCGCGGGCTGAGTCGTGCCGGGCGTCCCGGAGCCGCGGTTGCGCCGGCTGATGCTGCTGGTCGCGGCGGTGGCCGTGGTCGCGGCGGCGCTCGGCATCGGCGTGCGGGCGCTGGAGGGCGCGCACGTCGCCGTCGACGAGGAGCAGTACGTCCTGTCCGCGACGTCGCTGGTCGAGGACGGCGACCTCGACATCACCGACGAGCTGCGTGACCAGCGCTGGCGGGCGTTCGCGGACGTGGCGCCGCACGTCGAGACCAGCGTGCTGCCCGACGGCACCCAGATCAGCCCGCACGACCCGCTGCTGCCACTGCTGCTCGCGGTGCCGACGGGGATCGCCGGCTGGGTCGGCGCCAAGGTCGCGCTGTCGCTGCTGGCCGGGCTGCTCGCAGCGCTGCTGCTGTGGCTGGCGGTGCGCCGGTTCGGCGTCGGCGCGCGCACCGCGGCGGTCGGCGTGAGCATCGCGGCCGCGTCGATGCCGCTGGCCGTGTACGGCCAGCAGCTCTACCCGGAGCTCCCCGCCGCCCTGCTCGTGCTGGTCGCCGTCGCCGCCCTCACCGCCCCCTCGAACCGCACCTTGGACCCTTCGTGCGGTCCGCAGCCCCGCGCGGACGACGTCAAGGGTCCAAGGTGCGGTCGGGTGCGGTGCGGTCGGGTGCGGCGGCGCGAGCTGGTGGCGCTGGGGGCGGTGGTGACGGCGCTGCCGTGGCTGTCGGTGAAGTACGCCGGGGTCGCTCTCGTGCTGGCGGTGCTCGGCGCCCGCCGGGGGTGGCGGGCGGGGATGCGCGCCGAGATCGCCGTGCTCGGCGGGGTGCTCGCGGTCATGGGGGCGGTCTACCTGGTCGTGCACCGGATCGTCTGGGGCGGCTGGACGGCGTACGCCAGCGGCGACCACTTCGCGCAGACCGGCGAGTTCGCCGTCGTCGGCATCGACCCCGACCACGCCGAGCGCGCCCTGCGCATCGCCGGGCTGCTGCTCGACCGCGAGTTCGGGCTCGTGCCGTGGCAGCCGGCGTGGCTGCTGCTCGTCCCGGCCGTCGCCGGGATGCTCGCGTTGCGGCTACCCGGGCGGGGGGTGCTGCTCTGGCCGCTGGCCGCCGGGTGGTTCGTCGCGACCTTCGTCGCGCTCACGATGCACGGGTACTGGTCGCCGGGCCGCCAGGTCGTCGTGGTGCTCCCGCTGGGCGTCCTCGCGGTGCTGGTGTGGTTGGAACGGACCGGCCGCGGCGCCCGGCGGGTGGCACTCGGGCTGGGCCTGGCCGGCGTGCTGGGCTACGGGGTGTTCCTCGTCGAGGGGTACGGGCGGCGCACGACCTGGGTGGTGCACTTCGTCGACGCCCACGCCCCCGCCTACCGCCTGCTCGCCCCGGTGCTCACCGACTGGCGCGGCGACCTGCGGTGGGCGCACGTCGCGGGGATCGCGGTGCTGGCCGCGCTGGCCTGGTGGGGGGTGCGGGCGGCCGGTGTGACGCGCGGCCGAACGGGCGAGCGTGACGAAGTACTGTCCGGCCCGACGAGCCGCTCGACGGGAGGCGACCCCTGATGACCACGCGACCGTTCGACGAGCTGGACGTCTCCTCGCTCGCCTTCTGGGCGAAGCCGCCCGCCGACCGCGACCCGGTGTTCGCGCAGCTGCGCCGCGAGCGCCCCCTCTCCTGGCACCGCCCGGCCGAGACCGAGCTGCTGCCCGACCCGGACGCGCCGGGCTTCTGGGCGCTGGTGCGCCACGCCGACATCGTCGCCGTCAGCCGCGACGCGCGGACCTTCGCGTCGGGCCAGGAGTTCGGCGGCGTCATGCTGGAGGACGTCCCCGAGGACATCCTGGAGGCCGCGCACTCGATCCTCGCGCTGGACGCCCCGCGGCACGCCAAGGTGCGCAAGGTGATCAGCTCGGTGTTCACGCCCCGCCGCGTCGCGACGATCGAGGCGCAGATCCGCAGGCAGGCCCGCGCGATCGTCGACGATGTCGCGCCGCTGGGGGAGATCGACTTCGTCGAGCACGTGTCCGCCCGCCTGCCGATGTGGACGATCTCGGACATGATCGGCATCGCCGAGCCCGACCGGGACCGCGTCGCCGCCGCCGCCAACGCCATGGTCGGCTGGAACGACCCCGAGTTCATCGGCGACGGCGACCCGGTCGGCGTGCTCATGGACAGCCTCATGACGCTGCACACCGCGGCGTTCGAGCTGGTCGAGCAGCGCCGCAGCACGCCCGCCGACGACCTCATGACCGCGCTGGTGCAGGCCGAGGTGGACGGCGTGCGGCTCACCGACGAGGAGATCGGCGCGTTCTTCGTGCTGCTGTGCGTGGCGGGCAACGACACCACCCGCCAGACCACCAGCCACGCGATCAGGGCGCTGCACGACTTCCCCGACCAGCGCGCGCTGCTGGTCGCCGACTTCGAGACCCATGCCGCGGGTGCGGTCGAGGAGTTCGTGCGCTGGGCCAGCCCCGTCCTCACCTTCCGGCGCACCGCCCGCGAGGACACCGAGGTCGGCGGGCGGCCGATCGCCGCGGGGGAGCGGGTGGTGCTGTTCTACCGTTCCGGCAACCAGGACGAGTCGGTGTTCGCCGACCCGCTGCGCTTCGACGTCACCCGCGACCCGAACCCGCACGTCGGCTACGGCGGCGGCGGTCCGCATTTCTGCTTGGGCGCCCACCTCGCGCGCACGCAGCTGCGCGCGCTGTTCCGGGAGCTCCTCACCCGGCTGCGCGACGTCGAGGTGGGGGAGCCGGAGTACCTCGCCGGCAACTTCATCAACGGGATCAAGCGGCTCCCGGTGCGCTTCAGCCCGGCTGGCTGAGCAACCGGCGTGCGGTGGCCTTCCAGTGCGCGAGGTGCGGGTCGCGGGTCGGGTCGCGCGGGTCGAAGCCGTAGGTCAGGGCCACCCCGCGCATGCTCGTGAGCAGCAGCTCGCGCAGCGCCGGGTAGTGCGGGCGGGCGATCAGGTCCGCGCCGAACATGCCGTCGACGGCCGCCCGCACCACCGCGCCCAGCCGGCGCTCCTCGGGCAGCAGCGCCGCGGCGATCACCCCGTTGGTGCGCGCGGCCGTCCACAGCTCGACCGATGCCCAGTAGTAGGGCTCGTGGTAGGTGGCCCACATCAGCTCGACGACGCGGTCGATCCGGGCGGCGGGGTCCGCGCAGCCCGCCAGCTCGTCGCCGGCCCGGTCGCGGGTGGCGTGCACGCGCTGCGCGGCCAGGTGCTGCGCCGCGGCGACCAGCAGCACCTCGCGCGACGGGAAGTGGTGCAGCAACCGGCCGCGGGAGACCCCGGCGCGCTCCTGGATGGCCAGCGTGGTCGCGCCCGCGTACCCGCCGTCCACGAGGCTCTCGACCGCGGCTTCGAGGATCCGGGCGCGGCTGTCGGCGGTGCGCCGGGCGCGGCTCGTCGTCGCGGCTCCCGTAGTGCTCACAGGGGTGGCGCTCACAGGCCCAACGACCGGCCGACGACCTCTTTCATGATCTCGGTCGTGCCGCCGTAGATGCGGGTGATCCGGGCGTCGGCGTAGGCCCGCGCGATGGGGTACTCGTTCATGTAGCCGTAGCCCCCGTGCAGCTGCAGGCACCGGTCGACGACGCGGCCCTGCAGCTCGGTGCACCACCACTTGGCCTTGCTGGCGTCCGCGGCGGTCAGCTCGCCGGCGTCCAGCGCGCGCACGCAGGCGTCGGTGTAGTGCTCGGCGATGTCCACCTCTGTGGCGATCTCGGCGAGCACGAACCTCGAGTTCTGGAACGACCCGATGGCCTGCCCGAACGCTTTGCGCTCCTTGACGTAGGCCAGGGTCTGCTCCAGTGCCGCCCGCGCGCCCGCCACCCCGGCGATCGCGATGGAGAGCCGCTCCTGGGGCAGGTTGGTGACGAGCTGGAGGAAGCCCTCGCCCTCCCGCCCGCCGAGCAGGTTGGCCACCGGCACCCGCACGTCGGTGAACGACAGCTCGGCGGTGTCCTGCGCGTGCTGGCCGAGCTTGTCGAGGTTGCGCCCGCGCTCGAAGCCGTCCATGCCGCGCTCGATCACCAGCAGCGACATGCCCTTGTGCTTCTGGGTCGGGTCGGTCTTCACCGCGGTGATCACCAGGTCGGCGTTGATGCCGTTGGTGATGAACGTCTTGGCGCCGTTGACGACGTAGTGGTCGCCTGTCTCGTCGGTGGAGCGGATCGCGGTGGTGGACATCGACGCGAGGTCCGAGCCGATGCCCGGCTCGGTCATCGCGACGGCAGTGACCAGCTCGCCCGAGGCGATGCCGGGCAGCCAGCGGCGCCGCTGCTCGTCGTCGCAGTAGGCCATGAAGTACGGCAGGCAGATGTCGTTGTGCAGGGTGAGCCCGAGGCCCGCGGCGGCCTCACCTGCGGCCATCAGCTCCTCGGTCATCACCGCGTTGAACCGGAAGTCGCGCACGCCGCCGCCGCCGAGCTCCTCGGGGATCTCCATGCCCAGGAAGCCCGAGCGGCCCGCGGTCGTGAACAGCTCGCGCGCGACGATGCCCGCGGCGTCCCACACCCGGCGGTGCGGGGTGATCTCCTTGGCCACGAAGGTGCGGAACGACTCGCGGAAGGCCTCGTGGTCGTCGTCGTACAGGCTGCGGCGCATCGGCTCACTCCCGCTGAGGTCGGGGTCGGAGCCCCACACTAGCAGTCAGCGCTGACTGTCGAGATCGTGTTCCGGTCCGGACGCCCGGGTCACGTGGGACCGGGTCTGCGCCTACGCTGAAGGGATCGTCGACCTGGGGGGTGATGACGATGGGCCGTGACGGGGGAGCCGGGAGCGGGCCGGCCGGAGGCGCGGCCGACGTCGCGGCCGCCTTCGAGGACGCGCCCCTCCTGCTGGCCGAGTACGCCGGGCCGGAGCTTCGCGTCGTCGCCGCCAACCGCGCCACCCGGATCCTGCTCGGCGGCGGCGCAGTGATCGGCCGGCCCCTCGCCGAGGTCGCCCCCGAGCTCGGCGGCGAGCTCGTCGTCGAGACGCTGGCCGAGGTCTACCGCACCGGCGTGGCCGTCACCGACGTCGAATGGCGAGTGCTGCGCGACCGGGGCGCGGACGGGCAGATGCGCCCGCGCTACCTCACCTTCGGCGCGCGGCCCGTGCACCACCCCGACGGCAGCGTCCGCGGGGTACTCGTCGCCGGGCACGACGTCACCGACCAGGTCGAGGCACACGACGCCGAGCGCGCCGCCGGCCACCGGGCGGACCACCAGATCGTGCTCACCCTCCAGCGGCACCTGCTGCCCGACGCGCTGCCCGTGCCGTCCGGTGCCCGGCTCGCCGCCCGCTACCGGGTCGCGAACGCCGAGCGCCACGCCGGCGGCGACTGGTTCGACGCCCTCACGCTGCCCGGCGGCCGGATCGCGCTGGCCGTCGGCGACGTCGTCGGGCACGGTCCCGCGGCCGCGGCGGCGATGTCGCGGCTGCGCCCCGTGCTCGTCGAGGCGCTGGCCGGCGGCGCGAGCATCGACCAGGCCGTGGCCCGGCTCGACGCGTTCGCCGCCGGCTCGCCCGCCACCCGCGCCGCCACCCTGAGCCTGGCCGTCCTGCACCCGGCGACCGGTGTGGTCCAGCACGCGAGCGCCGGGCACCCGCCGCCGATCGTGTGCGGCGCGGGCCTGCCGTCGCGGCCGCTGCGCCAGTCACCGGGCGGCCCGTTGGGAGTGCGCGCGGCGCCGCCCACCGTGGCGACGACGACGATCGAGCCCGGCGCGACCCTGCTGCTCTACTCCGACGGCCTCGTCGAGCGCGCAGGCCGGACCCTGGACGCCGGCCTGGTCGAGCTGGGCACGGTCGCGCAAGCCGCGGCCCGGCCGCGCGGACCGGGTGACCCCGCCGCCGTGCCCGACCGGGTGTGCCGGGCGGTCGTGGAGCGGATGTGCCGCGGGGGCCACACCGACGACGTCGCCGTCCTGGCCGTGCACGTCCTGCCCGCGGCCACCGCACCGTGGGCCATGTCGATCGGCGCGGCGCGGGACCTGGCCGACCTGCGCGCGCAGCTCACCGCGTGGCTCGACGAGCTGGGCGCGACCGCGCAGGACGTCCTGGCCCTGGAGCTGGCGGTCTCCGAGGCCGCCACCAACGCGCTGGTGCACGGCCACGGCAGCACCTGCACAGTCGACGTGTGGGCCGACCTCGACGACCGCGGCACCCTGCACGTCACCGTCACCGACCAGGGAACCTGGGCCCCCGCGGACGTCGAACGCCGCGGGCCCGACCGGGACTCCCGCGGTCGCGGGCTCGCGCTGATCCGGGCGATGGTCGACGAGCTCGACATCGTCAGCGGGGTCCGCGGCACCACGCTGACCCTGCGCCGGGCGCTGCGGCACGCCACGTCCGTCGGCCACCATGTCGGGCCCACGCGGCTCACCCGGCTGCAGCCGGTGGAGTTCACGGCAACCGCCGAGGAAGCGGCCGGCGGGCCGGTGCTCGCCGTGCGCGGCGCCGTGGACGTCACCACCGCCGACGCCCTGCGCTCGGCGATCGTGCGGTCCGGGTGCGGTGGCACCCACCCGCTCACCGTGGACCTGTCCGGCGCCACCCTGCTGGCCAGCGCGGGGGTGCGGCTGCTGCACGACCTCGCCCGGTCCCCGCGCAGGCGGGGAAACGGCGCCGCCGAGCCGATCCGCCTGATCGCCCCCGCCGGTAGCCCGGCCCGCGCGGTGCTGGCCCTGGCCGACCTGGAGCACCTGGTCGCCGAAGCCTGACCCCGCCCCGCCTGCTGCGCCGAGCGGTCGCCGCGACGTCGAGGGCCGAGGATGTCGGGCCGTTCGGAGCAGCCTGCCGCCGCTCGTCTCCGCGGGCCGGGCCGCTCGTCTCAGCCTCCTGGTCGTCCCCGCATCGGGTGACGGGCACCGTTTAGGTTGCTTCTCGGTACATCACGGCACGGTCACGATGCAGCGGCCCGATCGGCGACGATCACCGGACATCGACCACGGACACCGGGATCCCCGTCCCGCCGGCTCCCCGAAGCCGGACGTCCGCCCGCGCCGTCCGTTCGACGAAGGCAGGACAGTGGCTCGGCATCGCTCCCCCCGGGGCCGAGCGCACCGCCACAGTGGTGCGCACCGGTCCCCGACGTTCCCCATCCCGCTGCGCGGGGCGGCCGTCGCGGCCGTCACCGGCGGCGCGCTGTCGCTGATCGCGACGACCGTGCCGCCGGTCCCCGCGGGCGAGCCCGCGACCGCGCTCCGGCTCGCGGCCGAGGACCCGCAGGACGAGCGCGCGGATCCCGACGACGGCGACCGGGACGAGGACGGCATCGAGTTGCGCCCCTCGGTGCAGCCGGTCCGCGCCGAGGACCCCGACGACGACCGGTTCGACGTCGACCGCCTGCTGGAGTCGGTCGCGCGCGCCGAGGCGCAGGCCGTGCGGGCCCAGCAGCGGGCGGCGGAGCAGCAGGCCCGCGAGGACGCGGAGGAGGCCGCGGAGGATGCGCGCGAGCAGGCCCGCGAGCAGGCGGAGCGGGCGCGCGAGGGCTGCGAGGGTCTGCGGACCGGCGGGCTCGGCGCGGTGAAGCCGCACGTCCGCGAGGCCGGGGCCGTGCTGGGGTGCCGCTTCGGCAAGCCCGTGATGCTCGGGGTGGCGGGCCGCGGCGGCCCGTCGGATCACCCCGGCGGGCTCGCGATCGACTTCATGGTCGACCGGGCCACCGGCGATGCGCTGGCCGAGTGCGCGCTGGCCAACATGGAGGCGCTGGGCGTCAAGTACGTGATCTGGGAGCAGCGGATCAACCACGGCGACGGCTGGCAGCCGATGGCGGACCGGGGTGGGGTCACCGCCAACCACTTCGACCACGTGCACGTCTCGTTCAACCGCGGTGCCGGCGGGGGAGACCTCGCCGGCTGCTAGCCGGAATGCCCTCGCATCGCCTACCTCGTGTCCAGCGTGCGGGAACGGCCCGCCAACACCGCGGTGCGCAACACGTGGATCGATCGCTGGGCACCGCGCGCCGACGCCGCGGTGGAAGCGCTCGCACCGCTGCTCGGCAAGCCGGCGGCCGAGGTGGCCGACTCGGCAGTGGCACACGGTCTTTGCACATCGACGACCTGTGGGAAGGGGAGACGGAAGCCGTCGAGGGCAGGTCCCTGCTGATCAACCTCGACGGCGTGGTCCTCGCGTACAAGAACCGGTGTCCGCACCAGGAGTGGCCGCTGGTCGACGGTGACCTCGACGAGAAGAAGCTGACCTGTGCCAACCACCTGTGGGAGTTCGACGTCAGCACGGGCAAGGGCATCAAACCCGACCCGCTCGCGGTGGCGCGCGGACGGCGCCGCGACCATCACGATGACGCTCACGCCGGCCGCGTGCCCGCTGACGGGGGTGATGGAGGTCCAGATCCGCAGCGTGCTCGCCGAGATCGGCACCGACTTCGTCGTGGAGTGGGAATGGCTGCCGACCTGGCGGCCCCGCGACATCAGCGAGGACGGGCGCGAGCAGTTGCGCGCGATCGTGAGCGGCAACCTGGCAGTGTCCGAGTGGCTGGTCACCGGCACGATCGTCCGCAAGGACGCCTACTCGAAGATCGTCGACGCCTGGCCCGCTGTGCGGGCGCGTCGAGCGACTAGCCGAGCGCCTCGTCGAGTGTGCTGGCGCCGAGCACTCGGCGAGTCCAGATCTTCAGCTGGTCGGGCGTGTGGCACCGGCGATGCGGACCTGGGCTGAAGCGGGGAGCTCTCCGAACCGCTGGGTCAGCAGGTCGGTCAGAACCTCGGCGCGGCCCCTCGGCGCGGAGCATCTCTGCGGTGGTCATGTAGGCCTCCTTCGCCCTGGTCCCGAACTCGTGCGCGATCTTGCGGAGGTCGGGAGGCGCGGTGGCTCCGACACTGACAATGTACGTCCCGACGGCGGTCCACACCTCGATCCCGTCAGGCCACTTGTCGATCATCTCGTGCAGGTCGTCACGGACGATGCGCAGGACCTCGCCCATCAGGAGATCGTCGTGGCTGTCACGGAACAGAGTCAGGGCGATCCTGCCCGCCGGGTGAGCGGGCGGGCGCGCAGGGTGGCGTCCCCGGCCTTCGACAGGTCGTCGAGCAGGAAACCGAACCGGAGCAGGAGCCCGCCGAGCAGCGCGGCCAGTTCGGGTTCGACGTCGAGCAGATCGGAGAGCTCGACCGGTTTGGACCGGAATGCCATCAGCGGGTCCTCGGTGCTCTGGTGTTTCGCGAGCACGTAGACGTACGCGTCGCGACCGTCGAACGCAGCGCGCATCAGGACATCCGGTGCAGCTTGTCGTGCGCCTGAGCGATCTGCCGGCGGTCGCGCTCGTCCACCTCTCCTGCGTGGTCGAGGTGATCGGTCATGCCGACATCCTGGTGGTGAGGACCGACAGTATCGTCGACGCCTGCGGGGGCCTGGCCGACAACAAGGGGGCCGACGATGGGGCATCGGGCGAACCTCGTCCTGGTGGAGCACGGCAGCGCGGCGGTCTACTACGACCACTGGGCGGCCAGCGACCTGAGCAATCATCTGGTGATCGGCCCGGACCACGTCGTGCGCTGGGTGCGCCGGCAGGAGTTCGTCGGCGATGATCCGGACGGGGGCTGGCTCGACGAGTTGTGGGCGTGCGGAGGGCTGACCGTCGATCTCGACCGGCACGGTCTTGTCTGGTTCGACATCCCCGCCGACAACGAGCCTCGGCGCCGCCGGGTGATCCTCGCGCTGCTCGACCGCACCTGGCCGGGTTGGACCGTCCAGTACGCCGTGCGGGGACTCGGTGACGTCGCCGAGGCGGCTGGCGTGCCTCGCGGGCGCGTCGGAGATCTGGGGCTGGACGTCCACCCCACCGCGACGTTGGACGTCGCCGCCACCACCGACACATCGGGGATGGCCGCCGCGCTGACCCAGTTCCTCGACGAGTTCACCCGTACCCATGCGGCCGGTGCTGTTCATCCGGCGATCCAGGCGATGGACGCGCTGGAGAGGTACGCCGGGCTGCCGGCCGGGCTGCTCAACCCCGCGATCGCCGACCACCATCCGCTTGCCGCCGCCGCTGACGAGGTCGCCGTGGTCGTCGCGTACGCCGAAGAACTGATGTCGCACTACCTCACCGCCGAGCCCGGGACCTGAGCCCTGGGGTCGGCGCCATGGCCCGGCTCCGATCCGCGCGCCGTAGGTCCACGAACAGGATGCCACCGTGATCCCCCTGACCGGCCAGGCCGTGCTGGTGAGCGTGCACGTCCTCGCCGCGACGGTCTGGGTGGGCGGCCAACTCGTGCTCGCCGCACTGGTGCCCGCGCTACGCAGGTTCGGCCGGGACGTCACGCGCGCCGCCGCCCGGCGGTTCAACCTGGTCGCCTGGCCCGCGTACGCGGTGCTCGTCGGTACGGGTCTGGCCAACGTCGCCGGGACCGGCCTCGGCAGCGGCGCGTACCGCACGACGCTGGTCGTCAAGGTGGTGCTCGTGGCCGTCTCCGGTGCGGCGGCCTACCTTCATCTGCGCGCCCGCACCCCGGCGGGCCTGGCCGTCTTCGGCGCTCTGAGCCTGCTCACGGCCGTCGCCGCAGCGGTCCTCGGGGTCGTGCTCCGCGGCTGAGCGCAGCACCCGGTCGAGAGCGGTGATCCCCTCGCGGATGTCGCGCTCGGTGGTGGCGGCGTAGCCGAAGAGCAGGGCGGGCGGCAGGTTCGGCTCGATGCAGTGCAGCGACAGCGGCCAGGCGTGGACGCCGTACCGGGCCGCGTCCGCCGCCACGTCGCGGTCGTCGAGGTGCTCCGGTAGCCAGCCGACGACGTGCAGTCCGCCGTCGGACGCCTCGATGCGCAGGCGTTCGCGCAACCGCTGCGACTCACGAACGAGGATCACCTGACGTTCCCGGTAGAGGATCCGCATGCGACGCAGGTGCCGCAGGAAGTGGCCGTCCCGGATGAAGTCGCTGAGCACGGCCTGATCGAGCAGGTGGGCGTGCACGTCGGTGCTGAGGTGGGCGGCGGTGAAGCCGTCCACCAGCTCGGCGGGCGCGATCAGATAGCCCAGCCGCATCCCGGGGAACATCGTCTTGCTGAACGTTCCGACGTAGATCACCCGCTGGTGCTGGTCGATCGCCTGTAGCGCGGCGAGCGGGCGACCCCGGTAGTGGAACTCGCTGTCGTAGTCGTCCTCCACGACCCACGCCCCGGTGCGCGCGGCCCAGTCGATCAGCGCGAGCCGGCGGTCGAGGGTCATCGTGGCGCCGAGCGGGAACTGGTGCGACGGCGTGACGATCACCATGCGGGCGGACGGCGCCCGGTCGACGCCGGCGGCCACGTCGAGACCGTTGTCGTCCACGGGAACAGGGACGAGGCGGGCGCCGGCAGAGGTGAGCGCCGCGCGGGCGCCGACGTAACCGGGGTCCTCGATCCAGGCCGGGTCATCCGGATCGAGCAGGATCCGCGCGCAGAACTCCAGCGCCTGCTGGGATCCCGCGACGACGACCACCTGGTCGGCCGTGCAGCGGATCCCGCGCGAGGTCGCCACGTGCGTGGCGATGGCCTCGCGCAGGGGGCGGTAGCCCGCCGCGTCGTCGTAGCGCATGAGGTCGCGGGTCGAGCGGCGCAACCGCGCGGTGTACGCCCGCGTCCACAGTTCGACCGGAAACTCGTCCAGGGCGGGCAGCCCGATCTGGAACGCCGTGGCACGTGCGGACACCCCGGTGATCGCGGGCAGCGGCATACGGGGTGCGTCGGCCATGCTGCGCCCCCGGCGAGACAGCCCGCTCGGCCGCGCCCCGCTCGTCGGGCCGGTGCGGACCGCCCGAGCGGGGCTGAACATCTGCTCGGGAAGCAGCCGCGCCACGTACGTCCCCGAACCACGACGCGCCTCCACGTAGCCCTCGGCCGCCAGCTGGTCGAACGCGGCCAGCACGGTGTTGCGCGACACCCCCGCCTCGGCGGCCAGCGGCCGGGTCGCCGGCAGCCGGGCACCCGCCTGGAGCTGCCCGGACAGAATGGCTTCACGAATGCGCTCGTACAGCTGCCGGTAGGCCGGAGTGGTCGCGAGCGGCAGCGCGGGGTTACTGCGAGGTTGCACGTGGTACCGCCCGGACGCCCGGAATTGGATCTGTTGAAACATAGCGATCTGGCTATCGTTGGGGAACCACTTCGCCGCACGGGGAGGGCAACCCATCATGGCGATCTACCTGAGCATGCAGCGCGTCCGATTCTCCAGCCCGGACGCCTACGAGAAGTTCAAGGTCGTCTTCGCCGACACCCGTCACCATCTGATGAAGCTTCCCGGCTTCATCCATCTGACCTGGTGGCAGCACCCCGACGACCCCAACTGGTTCAACGAGTGCAGCTTCTGGGCGAGCAAGAAAGCGCTCAACGACTGGCACATGGACACCTATCACAAGCACGCCAAGGCCTGGGCGGCCAATGGCGCGATCATGGAAGACATCATCACCAACTTCGAGCTGGCCGGAACGCGACTGCTGCGGATCTGCCCCTGCTGCGGCCTGCTCCAGGACAAGCCCTACGACTTGGCCAGCGAACAGGCGGTCCTGCGCGAAACCTGCCCCAAGTGCGGATTCCACTTCCCGTACCTGACCGAGCAGCCCTCCAGCTTCGCGGTCTTCAAGGACATCACGCCGGAGACGGAGTCGAGCAACGGCAAGTCCCGCGCTGTCGCTGCGCCGGCCTCGGCCTGAGCCGGGGGTCCGCACCGGCGGGCGGCCGGGCGTCGCTGCCGGGACGCGGCACCTGAACGACGCCGGGGGCACCAGCAGCATCCTCGTGGCTGTTCACCCAGCCGACGGTATGGCGGCGGTCGCCCGCTGCGGCACCCTGCACCGATGCGCGCGCCTGCCCCGCTCACCGCCTTGGTGGGGCGGACGGACGAGCTGGCCGCACTCGGGCACGCGCTGGCCCGGAGCCGGCTGGTCACCGCGGTCGGGCCGGGTGGTGCCGGGAAGACCAGGCTCGTGGTCGAGGCCGCGGGGCCGGTCGCGCTGTGCGGGTTCGCGGAGCTGGCGGCGGTGCGCCCGGGCGGGGTCGCCGACGCGGTGCTCACCGCCTGCGCCGTGCGGGAGGAACCGGGTCGATCGCCGACGGAGCGGCTGGTCGAGCGGCTGCACGAGAGCACCGCGGTGCTCGTCCTCGACACGTGCGAACACCTCCGTGGCGAGGTCGCCGCGCTGGTGCGCCGGCTGCTGGCCGGCTGCCCGAGCCTGCGGATCCTCGCGACCAGCCGGGCACGGCTGGCGGTGCCGGGCGAGGTGCTCGTCGCCGTGGTAGGTCTGCCCGCGGACGATGGCGTCGCGCTGGTCCGCGACCGGGTGACACGTGTCCAGCCCGCCCTCGCCGACGACCCCGCCCTCGCCGACGTCGGCGCGGCGGTCTGCCGCCGCGTGGACGGGCTGCCGCTGGCCATCGAGCTGCATGCCGCGCGGGTCCGGTCGCTGCCGTTGCGCGAGCTCGTCACTTCCCCGCCGGCCCCGCCCGCCGGCGACGACGCCGGCGACCGGCACGGGTCGCTCGCCGCGTCCGTCGCGTGGAGCTACCGGCTGACCGGGCCGCCCGTGCAGGCGGCCCTGCGGGCGCTGTCGGTGCTGCCAGGCCGGTTCACCGCGGCTGCGGCCGCCGGCCTTGCCTGCGACGTGGCCGCGGTGGAGGAGCTGGTCGAGCACTCGCTCGTGCAGCTCGACCCCATGGACGGCCGGTACGTGCTGCTCGACACGATCCGCACGTGCCGCGGACGCACTCGCGAGGTCCGGCGAGGTGGCCGAGGTGGATGCGCGGCTGGCGACGTGGGCCGGGCGGTTCGCCGCCGGGCTGGCGCCCGGCCTGGCCCGCGGCGATCCCGAGGCGCTGCGCCGGGTCGCCGACGACGAGCGGGCCGTCACCGCTGCCGTCGAGCGGGCGGTCGCGGCCGGGGACGTCGATCTTGCCTCGCGGATCGTCGTGGACCTCACGTTCTCCTGGTCGCTGCGCGGCCGCTGCGCCCGCGGCCGGGCCCTCGTCGACGCCGTCCTGGCCGCCGCGCCGGCACCGTCCGCGTCGCTGCTGTGGGCGGCGGGCTTCCTCACCCTCTACGACGGCGACTTCGCACGCGGTATCGAGCTGGCGCAGCGGGCGATCGACGCGGCCGGGAAGGACGCCCGTGTTCGCGCTCGCGCAATGATCCTGCTGGGCATGGCGACGAGCTTCGTCGCGCCGGCCGACGCCGAGCCGCTGCTGCGCCGGGCGGCCGCGCTCGCCGCGGAGGCGGAGGTCGAGGAGCGGACCGAGGCCGGGAGCCGACCATCCGACACGGAGGCGGGCGACGGCTGGGCGGTGGTCGAGGCCCGCCAGATGCTGGCGTACACCTTCGTCTGGCGGGGTGACCCCCGCTCGGCCGTCGTCGAGCTCGACGCGAGCATGCCGGCGCTCGACGCCATCGGGCACCCGCAGCTGCGGGCCTGGGACGCCGCCGCGCGCGCCGAAGCGGCCGCACAGTCCGGCCGCCTCGCCGAGGCCGTCGAGCTCGGCCGGCGCGGCATCGAGCTGGCCCGGCGGGTGGAGGAGCCGGTCAGCGCGTCCGGTGCGCTCCTTCCGCTGGTCGCGGCACTGATCCTGCTCGGTCGTGCCGCGGACGCCGCCACGGTGATCGAGGACGTGGCACCGTTCTTCGACAGCCATCCCGGTCTCGCCACGAGGGAGTCGCTGCTCGCGGCGCGGGCAGCCGCCGCGGCCGCCGCTGATCCGGTCGCCGCTCTGCCGGTGCTGGACCAGGCCCACGAGGCAACGTCGGGCATCGCGCTGGTCTCCGCCCGCATGGGTGTGCTGCGGGCGACGGCGCTGCTCGTCGGCGGCGAGGTCGGCGCGGCGTCGGCCGACGCAGCGCAGGCTCTCGCGTTGTTCGCCGGGCTGGGCGACGTCGGCGGTGTCGGGGCCGCGCTCGCCGTCGCGGTCGCCGCCGACGTCGTCGCCGGGGCCGAGCCGGACACCACCGAACTGCTCGCCGCGCTCGGCGTCGCACTCGACCGCGGACTGCGTCCGGTCGTCGCCGACGGGCTGGACGTCCTGGGCGCCGCGGCACTCGACCGGCGGGCGACGGTCGCCGCGCACCTGCACGCCGCTGCGGCCCGGCTGCGGACGGACCCTCGGCGCCGTCGCCACGCCGCTCGCAAGGCTGCTGCGCACGCGGTCCGGGCTCGGGAGCCGACCATCCGACGCAGCGGCCGGCGACGGGCCGGCCCTCGGGGCGGCCGAGGCGCTCGCGTACGCCGCCCCGGATGCGGGGACCGCGCCGGCGTCCGCGGTCGGGCTGGGCGAGCATCACCCCGACGGAGGGTGAGGTCGTCGTGCTGGTCGCGGCAGGTCTATCGAACCGCGAGATCGGCCGTCGGCTCCGGGTGACCGAGGGCACCGTGCGCACCCACCTGCGCAGCGTGTTCGGAAAGCTCAGGGTCACCAGCCGGACGGAACTGGCCGCGGCCGCCGTGCACGAGGGGGTCTGCGGTCCGGCAGATGTTCCGCGGCGCCGGCCCTCCTAGCGTCGCCGGCATGACCCAGACCGAGCATCCGGCCCTGGCGGCCACCCTGCACGCCTTCGCGGCCCTCGCCGCCGGCGACGCCGGTCCCGCAGACGCCCTCATGGCCGACGACATCGTCAACATCAACGACATCGGCGCGGGTCCGTGGCGGGAGAACCGCGGCAAGGACGCGGTGTGGGCGTTCTTCGGCGCCTTCGTCGAGCTCTTCGAGGGCGAGTTCCACCAGGATCTCGTCGACGCCCGGATGTGGGGCGAGGACCGCGTCGTGCTGTTCGTGCACGAGCACGGGACCGCAAGGGGTGTGCCCTTCGACAACCGCGCCGTCTACGTCCTCGACGTCGTCGACGGGCAGTGGGCCGCGCTGCGGACGTTCGACCTGGACCCGGCCCGCTGCGAAGGCTTCTGGGTGCGGGTCGGAACATCTGTCGCCAGCCACGCCGGCGCCGCGTCGAGTACTACTTGAAGTAGGATTGCTGCGTGGCTGAGAAGGTGAGCGTGTCCATGCCGGCCGACGTGACGGCCGCCGTCCGGGCGCGGGTGGGACGTCGTGAGTTCAGCCGGTACGTCACTGCGGCCGTCCGCCGCCAGCTCGAACGCGACCAGCTCGACGCGCTGCTCGCGGAGCTGGAGGCTGTCAACGGGCCGGTGCCGCCCGAGCTGTTGGCGGAGGTGGACGCCCTGTGGCCGGAGGTCGGCGAGGCCGCCACCACCTGAACGGAACCCTCGTTCTCGACGCCGACGGGGTGAGCAAGGCAGCGGCCGGCGACCGACGGGCGCAGGCGCTGTTGGCCTCGGCGCGCGATCGCGACGCCCGGGTGGTGGTCAGCGCGGTCACCCTCGCCGAGGTGTTGCGCGGCACCGCCCGCGACGCCCCGACGCACCGCGTGCTGAGCAGGGTGACGCAGCTGCCGGTCACCCCGGAGATCGGGGCGCAGGCCGGGGCGCTGCTCGGTGCGACCCGGCTCGCCGACAGCACCGTCGACGCCGTCGTCGCGGCGACGGCGCTCGCCCAGCCAGGGCCGGTGCTCGTGGTGACCAGCGACCCGGACGATCTTGGGGTGCTCATCGCCGACCGGGACGACGTGGCCGTCGCAGCTGTCTGACCGGCAACGCGGAGCCGGAGCTCAGCGCACCCGCCCCTCCACGACGTGCATCGGCGACGCCGTCGGGTGGACGGCGACGAGCTCGATCCCCGCGTCGTCGAGCAGCGCCCGGTACCCGGCCCGGGTCCGCTCCCGTCCACCGGTGACCGCGAGCATCATCACGTCGAGCACCTTCGCGCCGTCGGGCTCCGAGCCGTCCGGCAGGAGCCACTCGACCAGCAGGACGGTCGCACCCCCCGGGCGGCCGGCGCGGGCGACGGCGGACAGGATCGCGGCGGCGTCCTTGTCGTCCCAGTCGTGGATCACCTGCATGAGGACGTAGGCGTCGGCTGCGGGCAGCGCGTCGACGAAGAAGTCGCCCGCGACGACGTCGAGGCGCTCGGCCGGTTCGACGTCGGCGGCGACGTGCGGGAGATCGAAGAGCACACCCGCGACGCCGGGATGGGCGTCGAGCACCGCGGTGACGAGGTGCCCGCGGCCGCCCCCGACATCGCAGAGCCGGGTGTGCCGGGAGAAGTCGTACCCGGCGAGCGCGGCGGCGACGTCGCCGTGCGCCTTGGCGGTCATGCCCGCGTCGAAGATCGCGCCCTCGTCCCGGTGCCGTTGCAGGTAGGGCCACATCCCGGACGGTTCGAGGGTCGCGGCGCCCGGCTCGCCGGTACGCAGGGTGTGTCCGAGCGCGGCGAACGAGTCCCACACGAGCGGCAGCCCGCACATCCACGCGAACGCCCGCATGGACGCGGGATGGTCGCGACGCAGCCAGCGCGACGTGTCGGTGTGGCGCCAACGGCCCTGGTCGTCGCAGGCGAACACGCCGTGCATCTCCAGGAGCCGCAGCAGGCGGTCGAGCGCGTCGGGGTGGACGGCGACGGCCCGGGCGAGATCGTCGGCCGTCGTGGGTGTGTCGTCGAGGGCATCGGCGACGCCGAGCTCGGCGATGACGTGCAGGGCGCGTGGGGCGAGGAAGCCGCAGGAGAGCTGGAAGAGGACCTGCGGCGCAGCGGGTTCGGTCATGGCGCAGACGGTAGGAGCAGGTGGGTTGCCGGCGCGTCGGTCGCACTGCGCAGGTGGGAAGGGTGCCGGCCGGCCGCGAGGCGGCGGCGGTCAGGCAGCGCTGGCGGGGACTACGCACGCCAGGAGCCCACCGGCACCGCTCAACGCCCGCCGCTCGGCCCGCCCCCGGCGAAGCCGACAGCCACCGCCTCGGCCCGCCCGCGCACCCCCAGCTTCGCGTAGATGTTCAGCGTGTGCCGCTCCACGGTGCGCACGGACAGGACGAGCCGCTCGGCGATCGCGGCGTTGGTCAGGCCGGCGGCGACGAGGTCGAGCACCTCGCGCTCGCGGCCCGTCAGCGTCCCCACCGGCCCGGCCGGCGCGCGACCGCGAGCGAGGAAGGCGAGCACCGCGTCGGCGAACGCGTCGACGTCGCCGAGGTAGTGCACGTGCGCGTCCCCGTCGAGTAGCAGCAGCTCGGCCCGCGGCATCCGCGTCGCCAGGCGCCGGGACACCTCGGGCGGGGTCAGCGGGTCGCCGCGGCGGATCGCGACGAGCGTCGGCACGGCCACGCGGTCGGCGACCTCGCCCGAGTCGGTGGAGTTCAGCAGCGCGACGGTCATCTCCGGTGTCGACCCGGCCAGCATCAGCCGCGCGAACGTCTCCTGTTCGGGGGTGCCGGCACCGGCGAGCAGCACGGCCGCGATCGCCCGGGCCGCGACCGGGAAGTCGGCGAGGATCAGCTCGCGCAGCGCGAGCCACGTCGGTGTGCGCGCGGGCCGGCCCTCGACCGTCATGCCGAACAGCACCAGGTGCGACACGGTGCGCGGGTGCCGGTCGGCGTAGCGCAGCGCGACGTGCCCGCCGGCCGACGGGCCGTACAGCGCCACCCGGCGCAGCTTCAGGTGCGCGACGAGGTCGGCCAGGACCTGCACGTCCGCGTCCTGCGACAGGTCGTCGCGGGCCCGGTCGGACAGCCCGCAGCCCCACCGGTCGTACATCACCACGGTGTGCTGCTCGGCCAGGCGCGTGCACAGCCGGCGGTGCCCCTCGATCTCCCACAGCGCCTCGAGATGGCTCGTCCACGGCGGCACGAGCACCAGCGGCGAGCCGGCGCCCAGCACCGCGAAGGCGATCCGGGCGCCGGTCGACGTGGCGAGGAACCGGACCCTCATGGTGGCGTGCCACGCCTGTGTCCGGAAGGCCGCCGAGGGCGCGACGAGATCGTCGCAGCCGTGGGTGGTCGTTCCAGACCAGGTCTCGACGGGCAGGGGTCGGACGCGGGCCCGTTTATCAAGTTGCCCCGATGGTCACCGGGCGGCACCGTACCCGAGCGCCCCGGCGCGGGAACCACGACCGTGGCGTCGAGGAAGAGGTCGGCGGAGGCCCGAGACGCTGGACCGCTCCGCTCACGGGAAAGGAGTGCGCCGCCAGGGACTTGAACCCCGAACCCGCTGGTCGGGAAGCGGGTGCCTGTCCATGATCTGCTAACTGTTCTGAAGTCGGTGTCCGCGGTAACGACCACCCGGTCGTCGGCGCGTGCCTTCGCGAGTACCTCGACGTCGGGTGCGCCCTGCAGGCCGAGGTCGGCGACGTGCACGGCGTCGTGCCCGTGGCCGCTCAGCACATCGGCAAGCTCGTGCTGGAGCGACTCGTCGATGAGCAGTCTCACGCGGGCAGGGGCAGTGTCGCCTGGTCGACCGCAGCGGCGGCGAACCACAGCGCCTGCCGCACATCCTGATCGGACAGTTGCGGGAAGTCGGCGAGGATCTCGGGGATCATCATCCCCTCGGCGACCATGCCGACGATCGTCGCGACGGGAATGCGGGTTCCGCGGATGCACGGCACCCCCGCCATCACGGCGGCGTCTGCTGCGATCCGGTCGAACGTCATGCAGTGAGGATAGTGCCTCGAGGACCGGGTTCCACCGCTTCGGCGGTTGAAAGCGGCGGCAGGCTCGCGGGAGCGGACCGAGCCGCTGTTCCCAAGACCGCTCACCGGATGCGGCCTCGGACAACTTGAGTTCTGTCGGAACGAAGGATCATGCCGTGCTCGAGGACGTTCTTCTTGCGGACCGGGCGGTACGGTCGGGCCACGATGAACGCCGCGCCCGCGCCGGAGGCCACCGAAGGCTTCCACGTCGTTGTCGCCGAGGACGGCAGCCTCCCGGCGAGCGAGTTGGCCCGGCTCGGACTGCGTCCGGGCACGCACCGGGCGTCTGGTTCCCGAAGGGCGAAAGGCCTCGCGCGGCCGGATGGCCGGGGTTCTTGCGGCGAACTTACCGGTCGAGGCTGTGGACGGCTGGGTCCGCGCACCGGAGGAGGCGAAGGCCGAGCGCGCGGCGGCGTACCGCGCCAATATCGGTCAGGCATGGGGGTCGTCGCCGACCAGGCAGAACGAGTGCGCCGCCAGGGACTCGAACCCCGAACCCGCTGGTTAAGAGCCAGCTGCTCTGCCAATTGAGCTAGCGGCGCGTGCCGTGCGCCCGCTCGCTCGGCGCGTCCGGAACGCTATCAGGCGGCCCGGGACGGCCTTGCGATGGGGCTGGGGTGAGTGACGGGACTCGAACCCGCGACCACCTGGACCACAACCAGGTGCTCTACCAACTGAGCTACACCCACCAAGAACCGTCACCGACGCTCGCTCGATGACGTCGACGATCCTACAGCCGCGGCCGGAGCCGGTTCCATCCGGTTCCGCGGTCGCGGTCGAGGTCGACGTCAGGCACGCGCCAACACGCCTGAAGGTGCGTGAGGTCTATCTCGACCGCTGGAGCACGCGGCGGACCTCCGATGAGCGCCGGGGGACCCGCCGATGCTGCGCCGGCGGATGCGCAGGTCGTCACCGGCGGGCGGTCAGCCGGGAGGGGCGAGCGAGGCCGCGACGGCCTGGGCTTCGGCGGTGCTCGGCCCGGGGAGCGGGACGAACAGGGTGCGCCGGTAGTAGGCCAGCTCGTTGATCGACTCGCGGATGTCGGCGAGGGCCCGGTGGGCGAGCCCCTTCTCCGGCTTGGCGTAGAACACCCGCGGGTACCAGCGCCGGCACAGTTCCTTGACGGAGCTGACGTCGACCATCCGGTAGTGCAGGTGGGCGTCGAGCTCGGGCATGTCGCGGGTGAGGAAGCCACGGTCGGTGCCGATGGAGTTGCCGGCCAGGGGGGCGGTGCGGGGGTCGGGCACCCAGGAGCGGACGTAGTCGAGCACGAGCTTCTCGGCCTCGGCGAGCCCGACGGTCGAGCGGCGCACCTCCTCGGTGAGGCCCGACTTCGCGTGCATGTCGCGCACGACGTCGACCATGCTCGCGAGCAGCGACTCGTCGGCGCGCAGGACGATGTCGACGCCCTCGCCGAGGACGTTGAGCTCGCCGTCGGTGACCAGGCAGGCGATCTCGACGAGCGCGTCGCGCCCGAGATCCAGCCCGGTCATCTCGCAGTCGATCCACACCAGCCGGTCGTTCACCCCGCCACCCTAGGTCCCGCTAGGCTCCGGCGCCGTGGACAACGCCGCAGCTTCGACCACGGCATCCCAGGAGATCGCCGCCGGGTACCTCTTCGAGGGGGCCGCTCTGGAGCTCGGCACGGTGCTGATCGACGGGGTGGCGGACCCGGCGGCGCGGGTGCGGATCCCGCTGGCGATGCTCAACCGGCACGGCCTCGTCGCCGGTGCCACCGGCACCGGGAAGACCAAGACGCTCCAGGGCATCGCCGAGCAGCTCTCCAGCGCGGGAGTGCCGGTGCTGCTCGCCGACATCAAGGGCGACGTCTCCGGCATGTCCCGCCCCGGAACGCCGCATCCCAAGATCGACTCACGCGCGCGCGACACCGGCGACGACTGGACGCCCACCGCGTACCCGGTGGAGTTCCTGTCGCTGGGCGGGGGCAGCTCCGCGGTGCCGATCCGGGCGACGATCACCCAGTTCGGGCCGATCCTGCTGAGCAAGGTGCTCGACCTCAACGACACCCAGGAGTCGACGCTCGGGCTGATCTTCCACTGGGCCGACCAGCGCGGGCTGCCGTTGCTCGACACCAAGGACCTGCGCGCGGTGATCCAGCACCTGACCAGCGACGAGGGCAAGGCCGACCTCAAGGGCATCGGCGGCGTCTCGTCCGCGACGGCCGGGGTGATCCTGCGGGCGCTGGTGAACCTGGAGGCGCAGGGCGGCGACGATTTCTTCGGCGAGCCCGAGTTCGACCCCGCCGACCTCATGCGGGTCGTCGACGGGCGCGGGATCGTCACGCTGCTGGAGCTGGCCGACCAGGCCGCCAACCCGCGGTTGTACTCGACCTTCCTGATGTGGCTGCTGGCGGAGCTGTTCGAGGAGCTGCCCGAGGCGGGCGACCTCGACAAGCCCAAGCTCGTCTTCTTCTTCGACGAGGCCCACCTGCTGTTCGCGGACGCGTCCAAGGCGTTCCTGGAGCGCATCGAGCAGACGGTGAAGCTGATCCGCTCCAAGGGCGTGGGCGTGTTCTTCTGCACGCAGCTGCCGACCGACGTCCCGAACACCGTGCTGTCGCAGCTCGGCGCCCGCATCCAGCACGCGTTGCGGGCGTTCACCCCGGAGGACCAGGCGGCGCTGGCCAAGACCGTCAAGACCTATCCGACGACGGAGCACTACGACATCGAGGAGGCGCTCACCACGCTCGGCACCGGCGAGGCGATCGTCACGGTGCTCTCCGAGCGGGGCGCGCCGACGCCCGTGGCGTGGGCGCGGATGCGGGCGCCGCGCTCGCTGATGGCGGCGATCGGGCCCGAGGCGGTGTCGGCGGCGGCGAAGGCCTCGCCGCTGTACGCGCGCTACGGCGTGACCGTCGACCGCGAGTCGGCATACGAGCGGCTCACCACGCGGATCGCGGCGACGAGCGGGAGCGCCGGTGCGGCGGGGGAGGCCGACGCGGCACCCGCCGACGCGCCCCCGCCCCCTCGGCCGCGGGCCCCGGAGCGTGACGAGCCCGGCTTCGTCGCCACCGCGCTCAACTCGCCGGTCGTGCGGTCGTTCCTGCGCTCCGCAGGCAGCGCGCTCGGCCGGGAGATCATGCGCGGCATCTTCGGCACCCGCACCCGCCGCCGCTGACGCTGCTAAATCCCCCGCCCCCGCCCCCGCCCCCGCCCCCGACCCGCCCTCGGCCGCACCTTGGACCCTTGATGCGGTCTGGCGCCGCCCCCGAACAGCATCAAGGGTCCAAGGTGCGGTCCACGGCGGGCGGGTGCGGCTGACGGCGGGGTGGGGCGGGTGGGGTTGACGGGCGGCTGACGGCTGAGGGTGTGCGGGGTCAGGTGCGGAAGGGGGCCAGCAGGCCGGGGACGGCCTCGTCGGCCAGGTCCACGGCGTCCGCCGCCGCCATGTCCGGGATCGCGTAGCCGCCCTCGCCTGCGGCGGTGACGGCTTCCAGCGTGGCGAGCCCGGAGCGGCGCTGGAACACGCTCTGCCGCACCGTCCACCCGATGACACCCGCCCGCTGCAGCGCGACGGTCCGCCGCCGCAGCGACCCGCGCCTGCTCACGACGTAGCGCTCCACCAAGGCGTGGCCGAGGTTGCGGTAGCGGTCGACGGCGAGCAGCGCCGCCACGGGCAGCAGCACCGCGACGGCGACGGGTCCTGCCCAGCCCGCGCCGAGCAGCGTCGCGTCGAGGACCCAGACAGCCCCGGCCAGCAGCAGCGCCGTGCCGACGGCGCGGTTGAGCCGCCGGACTAGCGCGGCCCGCGGGTGGCGGCGCAGCGGCGTGCGGGTGACCGGCCCCTCGCGCAGCACGGCCGACGCCACCCGGTGCCCCTCGCCGACCGGCGCGGGCGGCCCGAGCGCGCCACCCTGCGCGCCGCCGCCGATACCCGTGGAGATCGCGCGACTCTGCGCGCCGCGCCCGGCCCGCAGCAGCAGCGGCTCGCTCAGTTCCACCCCGCGCAGTCGCTCCTCCGACACCGACAGCGAGCGCCGGGTGAGCAGGCCGCGCTTGACGCGCAGCGTGCCGTCGGGCTCTCGGGTGAGGCGGTAGCCGTACCAGCGCTCGGCGAACAGCAACATGGCCCCGACGACGGCGATCGCCGCCAGCAGCACGACGACCACCAGCACGAACCCGAGGAGCGACGCGGCCGCGAACCGGTTGCCGGCGTCCTCGATGAGGCCGTCGAACATCCCGATGTCGTCGAGCAGGTTGAACGCAGTGCCGACGACGGCGCCCACGGCGGCCAGCGAGGACACGGTGAGCGGCGCGAACCGGATCCACGACCACCGCAGCCGGGCCAGTTCCTCGGCGGGGGGCGCCGCGGCCGGGACCTCGCCGGGGCCGGCAGCGGCGGGGCTGCGCGCCAGCAGTTCCAGCCGCAACCGCTCGGCCTCCGGCTTGCTGACGGCGTCGAGGCTCAGCCCGGACTCCTGCCCCGCGCCCGACGCCGCGCTCACCTTCACCACGCTGAGCCCGAACAGCCGGTGCACCAGCGTGGAGGTGGTGTCGACGGTGCGGATGCGGTCGCGGGGCACCGAGCGGCGCTGCCGGTGGAACAGCCCGGTGTGCAGCTCGACGCGCTCGGCGGTGATCCGGTAGCGGGTGGTGCGCCAGCGCAGCACCCCGAACAGCACCACGAGCACGGCGGCGCCCGCGGCGAACCACAGCCTGCTCAGCTCGCCCTGGCCGGTGACCAGCAGGATCAGCACGAGCGGCGCCAGCCCGACCAGGTTGCCCAGCGGCCCGACGACGAGCATCCGCGGATCGAGCAACCGCCACGGCGTCTCCACCGGCGGCGCGGCAGGCGGGGTGAGGTCGTCCAGGTCGGGCGCGCCGCCCGCGGGGCGGGTCACGTGGCGTCCCCGGGGGTGGCCTGGGTGGTCTCGGTGAGGTCTCGGGCCAGGGCGGCGGCGTCGTCGGCGTCCAGGCCGGTGATCTTCACCGCGCCCCGGGCGGACGCGGTGGTGACCGTGACGGTGGCCAGCCGGAGCAGCTGCTGCAACGGCCCCCGCTCGGTGTCGACGGTCTGCACCCGGGAGATGGGCGCGATCCGCCATTCCTGCACCAACCATCCCGTGCGCGTGTAGACGGCCTGGTCGGTGACCTCCCAGCGCTGGATCCGGAACAGCACCGGCGGCACGACGACGGCGTAGACCAGGCACGCCACGGCGGTGAGCGCGGCCCCCGCGCCCAGCCACGGCGACGCCGTGATCAGCCACGCCACCAGCAACGGCCCGGCGAGCACCAGCAGGGTGGCCAGCGCGCGCAACCGCCACCACGTGACCGCCCGGGGGTTCGCACGGTGCGCGGGCGGTCGCAGGGGCAGCGCGGCGGGGTGGTCCGGGCGGACGGTGCCGAGCGTGGTGTCCATGGTGTCCACGGTGCCACGACTGCGCCGCCCGCCGGGTGCACGACGCGGTGATCTTCGAGAGACGACCCGGCGACAAGGTTCCGGCGCCGGTTCGTCCCGCGAGGACGTGCCGCCCGCGGCCGTCGCGCCACATCCTTCACGCGTGGACATCGCGGTGACCGTCGGCGGCGAGGCGCTGGGCGCGCCCGTCCCGCCCGCCGAGCTGGTGGAGCAGGCGTGCCGTGCCGAGATCGACGGGTTCTCCTCGGCGTGGTCGGTGCACTTCTCCCGCGGAACCGACGCGCTCAGCGCCTTCGCGGCGGCCGGTGCCCGGACCAGCCGCATCGAGCTGGGCGTCGGTGTCGTCCCCACCTACCCGCGCCACCCCCTCGCGCTGGCCCAGCAGGCCGCGACGGTGCAGGCGCTGTGCGGCGGGCGCCTCACCCTCGGCGTCGGGGTGTCGCACCGGCCGGTGATCGAGGGTCTGCACGGGCTGACCTACGCGAGCCCGGCCGCCCACATGCGCGACTACCTGTCGGTGCTGGTCCCGCTGCTGCGCGACGGGAACGTCACCCACCACGGGCCGTTCTACCGGGTGGACGGCGGGTTCGTGGTGCCCGGCACCCGGCCGGTGCCGGTGCTGGTCGGAGCGCTGGCGCCGCGGATGGTGGAGGTCGCGGGCGAGCTCGCCGACGGCGTCGTCACGTGGCTCGCCGGGCCGCGCACCCTGGAGGCGGTGATCGTGGCGCGGCTGCCGGCGGGAGCGCGGGTGGTCGCCGCGATCCCGGTCATGGTGTGCGACGACCCCGACGCCGCGCGGGCCACCGCCGAGACCGTGTTCGCCCGGTACGGCGGGCTGGAGAACTACCGGCGACTGTTCGACCGCGAGGGCGTGGCGTCGGTCGGCGAGCTCGTCGTCGCCGGCGACGAGGACGCCGTGGCCGCGCAGCTGCGCCGCTTCGCCGACGTCGGGGTGACGCAGCTGTGGGCCGTGCCGTTCGGCGACACTGGCGCCCGGACCCACGCCCTGCTGGCCGAGCTGGGCCGCCGAGCGCACGCTGGAGGAACCTGATGTCGGTGAACGGCCGCGGGTACGCACCCGAGCTGGTCGAGGGCGGGTTCGCGATCGAGGTCGCGGACGCCCCGCTGTTGCACGAGGGCCTCAACCTCGCCGACGTCGCGCACGTCCTGGTGTTGAGGGAGAGCGGCCTCGTCCCGGCGGACGCCGCGGCGCGGCTGCTCGGCGTGCTGCTCGACGCCCAGGCCACGCCGGTGGCCGACTTCGGCTACGACCCGGTGTACGGCGAGACCTACAACTGCCGCGAGCGGCGGTTCACCGCCCAGATCGGCAACGACGCGGGCTGGCTGCACGCCGGCCGGACCCGTCGCGAGGCCGTCCGCGTCGCGCTGCGGATCCGGCTGCGCCGCGACACCGTCGAGCTGATCGAGGCGGCGAACTCGTTCACCGAGGCGGCCGCGACCCTGGCCGCCGCGCACGCCGAGACCTACATGGCCGACCAGACCTACCTCCAGCAGGCCCAGCCCTCGACGTTCGGGCACTACGTGCTCCAGTTCGCCTACGCCGTGCAGCGCGACGTCGACCGCCTGTTCGCCGACCTCGCCTGGGTCAACCGCAGCCCCGGCGGCGTCGGATGCGTGAACGGCAGCCGGCTGCCCTACGACCGGACCCGGATCGCCGAGCTGCTCGGGTTCGACGACGTCATCGAGCACACCCGCGACGCCATGTGGCAGGCTGACGGGCTGCTGACCCTGGCCGCCACCGCCGCCGGCCTGGTCACGACCCTGGCGAAGCTCGCCGAGGACCTGGAGATCTGGAGCAGCCGGGAGTTCGACTACGTCGAGCTGGCCGACGGGCACACCCGCGGCTCGGTGATGATGCCGCAGAAACGCAACCCGTACGCGCTGTCGATGGTCCGCGGCGAGGCCGGCGTGCTCATCGGGCGGATGACCGGGCTGTACGCGGTGTGCAAGACACCCTCGGCGCGCAGCGACAACCTGATCTTCGCCTACGGCGAGGTGCCGCGGGCGCTGGAGCTGGCGAGCAGGGCGACGCGGCTGATGGCGGGCGTGACCGCCGGGCTGCGCGTCAACCCCGAGGCGATGTACACCGCGCTCGCGTCGGGCTACTCGCAGGCCACCGACATCGCCGAGTTCGTCATGCAGGAGTGCGAGGTCGACTACCGCACCGCCTACGACGTCGTCGGCGCGACCGTGCGGCAGGCCGCGCGCGACGAGGTGCCGGGCATCGGGATCACCGGGGAGATGCTCGACGCCGCGGCCGTGCAGGTGCGGGGCGCGCCGCTGGGGCTGGCCGGCCGCGACCTGTTCGAGGTCCTCGACCCGGCGTCGATCGTGCGCACGCGGGCGACCCGCGGCGGCGCGGCGCCCGAGGTGGTGCGCGGGATGGCCCGCGAGTGCCTTGCGGCGTCGCGGGCGACCGCCTCGGCCGTCGCCGCCCGGCTGGCCGCCTTCGACGGGGCGCAGCAGCAACTGCTGCGCACGGCCGCGGAGCTCGCCCGCAGCGCGCTGCCGCGCGCCGGAGCCTGATTGTCCCGGGCGGATGACCGGACGGCGGATCGTCATCCCGGGACGTGATGTGTGCCGGCCGGCGGCCGCCTACCGTCGGGCGCACGACGACGAAGGGGAGCGCCATGGACGTCCGTGACCAGCACCTGAACCTCGGCGAGTGGAACGAGCTGATCGACCGCTGCTTGGCCGACCCGGACTCGGAGCCGCTGTTCAACCTGGTCGGTGACGCCGACCCCGTCTACGACGCGATCTTCGTCGGCGGCGGTGCCGGCGGGCGGTTCGGGTCGGCGTACATGAAGGCGATGGGCGGCCGCCCGTTGATCATCGACGCCTGGCCGTTCCTCGGCGGCTCGTGCCCGCACCAGGCCTGCGTGCCGCACCACCTGTTCTCCGAGGTGGCCGAGGAGCTCGACCGGATGCGGTGGTTCTCCGACGAGCTGTTCTTCCCCAAGTTCGACCCCTCCCGCGCGTCCATCCTGGAGATCGTCAAGGTGTTCCTGGCCGGTCGCGGGTCGGCGCACGCGTTCATGAACTGGCAGACCAAGGAGCAGCTCGACGTCGAGTACGTCCTGAACGCGCACGCCACGATCGTGGACAAGAACACCGTCACCGCCGGCGGCAAGACGTTCCACGCGCGCAACCTGGTGCTCGGGATGGGCGCGCGGCCCGTCGACTGCGGCGTGCCGGGGCTGGACAAGGGCGGCGTCTTCGACTTCGTCAGCCTGGTCGAGGAGCTGGACTACGAGCCCGACCGCTGCGTGATCATCGGCGGCAGCAAGGTCGCGATGGAGTACGGGGCCTTCTTCCACGCCACGGGATGCGACACGACGATCGTCTCGCGCTCGCCGCTGATGCGCACGAAGGCCCTGCACCACGTCGACGAGGACCTGCGGCGCTACGTCGTGGACGGCATGCGCAAGCGCGGCATGCAGATCCTGGAGGGCGCGCACCCGGTGTCGGTGAACGGCGACAGCCGGGTGCAGAGCGTCACGGTGCGGCTGGCGTCGGGCGAGGAGATCGAGATCGAGACCGACTTCGTCTTCCTGGCCACCGGGGAGCGGCCGCGGACCGACGAGGCGCGCGACGTGCTCGGCCGAGCACGTC
>JBQTJE010000151.1:0-10099 GCA_052387455.1 Pseudonocardia sp. | reverse complement strand
GTTGCGGCTCCACGGCGCGGCCGGCCGCGCCCGCACCCGTGGAGCGCACCCTTAACGTCTCGGCGGCGGCGTCGCTGCGCGCCACCTTCGAGGAGCTGGCCACGCGGTTCGAGGCCGCCAACCCCGGGGTGACGGTCGCGCTCAACCCCGGCGCCTCCTCCGAGCTCGCCCAGCAGATCGTCAACGGCAGCCCGGCCGACGTCTTCGCCGCCGCGAGCCCGGCGACGATGAAGACGGTCACCGACGCGGGTCTGGCCGTCGATCCGCAGGTGTTCGTCACCAACGAGCTGCAGATCGCCACCGCGCCCGGCAACCCGAAGGGCATCGCCTCCTTCGCGGACCTCGCGAAGCCGGGCGTCACCGTCGTCGTCTGCGCCCCTCAGGTGCCGTGCGGCGCGGCGACCGAGAAGATCGAGAAGGCCACCGGCGTCACGCTCACGCCGGTCAGCGAGGAGCCGGACGTGAAGTCCGCTCTGGGCAAGGTGACCACCGGCAACGCGGACGCGGGACTCGTCTACGTCACCGACGTGATCGACGCGGGCAGCGCGGTCCAGGGCGTGCGCTTCCCCGAGTCCGCGAACGCGATCAACGACTACCCGATCGCCGCGCTGCGCGACGCTCCGAACGCCGAGCTCGCGGCGTCGTTCGTCGACCTGGTGCGCGGGCCCGACGGGCAGGAGGTGCTGCGGGCCGCCGGGTTCGGCACGCCGTGACGGCGACTCTGCCCTCGGAGGGCTCGCCGCGGGCGCCGGCGCGGGCCCGGGCGGACCGTCACGAGGCCGGGATCGGGTTGCCGCTCGTGCTGTGGATCCCGGCGGTGATCGCCTTCGGGCTGATCGCGCTGCCCGTCGTCGGCCTGCTGCTCAAGGCGGACTGGCCCCGGTTGCCGCAGCTGCTGACCTCGGAGTCGGCGCGCGACGCCCTGCGGCTCTCGCTGGTCACGGCCGGGATCTCCACGGTGCTGTGCATCGTGTTCGGCGGGCCGCTGGCCGTCGTGCTGGCCCGGGGACGGTTGCGCGGGCTGCGGGTGCTGCGCTCGGTGGTGCTGCTGCCGCTGGTGCTGCCGCCGGTCGTCGGCGGGCTCGCGCTGCTCTACCTGCTCGGGCGCACCGGGCTGCTCGGGCGGGGCCTCGACCTGGCGTTCGGGATCACCGTGCCGTTCACCACCGCGGCGGTCGTGCTCGCCCAGACGTTCGTCGCGATGCCGTTCCTCGTCGTCAGCCTGGAGGGGGCGCTGCGCACGGCCGGCGAGCGCTACGAGGCCGTCGCCGCCACGCTCGGCGCGTCGCCCGCCCTCGCCTTCCGTCGCGTGACGGTGCCGCTGGTGCTGCCCGGGCTGATCTCCGGTGCGGTGCTCGCGTTCGCCCGGTGCATGGGGGAGTTCGGCGCCACCATCGCTTTCGCCGGCTCGCTGCAGGGCACCACGCGCACCCTGCCGCTGCTGGTCTACCTGGAGCGCGAGGCCGACGTCGACGCCGCGGTGGCGCTGTCGGTCCTGTTGGTCGTGGTCGCCGTCGTCGTCATCGCGGTCGCGCGGCCGCGCACTGTGGAGGGGCGAGCGTGATGCGACCGGGCCGGGCGGTGGTGGCGGTGGCGGTGGCGGTGGCGGTGGTGGCGGTGGTGGCGGCGGTGGCTGCGGTGGTGGCGGTGGCGGTAGCGGTAGGGGTAGCGGTAGCGGTAGCGGTAGCGGCCGAGTTGCGCCGGTGCGCCGCGCCGCCGCCGACCCGCCGTGATCACCGCTTCGGGACCGGTGGCCGTGCGATCCGTTGCTTGATCGTCGTTGGGGGACCGCGGCCCGTGGATGTCACGGTTCACCGTCCCCGTCCGGTGATCATGGCCGGGAACGGGAGCGGGTCGGGCCCCGCCGGGATGGTTCGAGGGCCCGCCCGGACGGTTCAAGGGTTGGTCCTCCGTTGAGCGCCACGGGAAGCGCAGGGCTGGACGCCCGGTTCGTCGTCCGGCGGGGGAGGTTCACCCTCGACGTCGCGCTCACCGCGGCCCCCGGCGAGGTGGTCGCCGTGCTGGGGCCAAACGGTGCGGGCAAGTCCACCGTGCTCGGCGTGCTCGCCGGGCTCGTCCGGCCCGACGAGGGCCACGTCCGGGTCGGCGAGCAGACGATCACCGACGCGGCCACCGGGGTGCACGTGCCACCGCACCGACGCGGGGTGGGCCTGCTCGCCCAGCAGGCCTTGCTGTTCCCGCACCTCACGGCGCTGGGCAACGTCGCGTTCGGGCCGCGGGCGCGCGGCGTCGCGCGCCGCGAGGCCGAGGCGCGGGCGCGCGAATTGCTGGCCGCCGTCGACGTTCTGGAGCTGGCCGACCGGCGGCCGTCGCGCATGTCGGGCGGCCAGCAGCAGCGGGTGGCTCTGGCCCGCGCGCTCGCGCCCGAACCCGGGTTGTTGCTGCTCGACGAGCCGCTCGCCGCGCTCGACGTCGACGTCACCCCGGCGATGCGGGCGCTGCTGCGCCGCGTCATCCGCGACGGCAAGCAGACCGCAGTGCTCGTCACCCACTCTGCGCTGGACGCGCTCGTGCTCGCCGACCGGGTCGTCGTGCTCACCGGTGGGCGCGTGGTCGAGGAGGGGCCGGTGCGCGAGGTCCTCGCGCGGCCGCGCAACGCGTTCACCGCCCGGATCGCGGGGCTCGACCTCGTCCCCGGGGTCGCCTGTGCCGGCGGCCTGCGCACACCGGACGGGACGGTCGTCGCGGGCCGGGCCGAGGTGCCGCTCGCCGACGGCGACCCGGCGGTCGCGGTGTTCCCGCCGTCGGCGGTGTCGGTGTTCCGGGAGGCGCCGCACGGCAGCCCCCGCAACGTCGTCGAGGTGGTGCTGGCCGCGCTCGAACCGCGCGGGGACACCGTCCGGCTGCGCGCGGCCGCGCCACCGGGCGGGCCCGGGTGGCTGGACGGCCTCGCCGCGGACGTCACCCCGGCCGCGGTGGCCGACCTGGCGGTCGAGCCGGGGGCGCGGGTGTGGTTCGCGGTCAAGGCGACTGAGGTGGCGGTGCACCCCGCCTCCCGCTGAGGCGGGCCGAGCCCGCCCGTCGAGCGTCCACCTGCTCAGGTCGACGCATGACCAGGTGCACGCTCGCGGCATCTACCGGTGGCGTCGTCGCCGGGCCGCCCGGGGTTGTCGGCGGCCGTCGCTATCGTCGCCTCGGCGGTCGATCGCCCGCCGCGCGGAACGAGGAGACGGTCGGATGCGGCACGTGACGGTGGACGGCCTCGACGCTCTCGGCATCGAGCGGGCGGTCGACGAGGGCACCTTCGAGCGCGGCCTTGCGTACGCGTTGCAACGCAAGGTGCTCGTCATGGAGTTCGACGGCGACGCGCTGGCGATGCGGGCGCAGGTGCGGGGCAGCGGCGGGGCGATCTACGACACCGACGTGTACCTCGAGCACCGCGGGACGGCCATGCGATTCGCCTACGGCGAGTGCTCCTGCCCGGTGGAGATCGACTGCAAGCACGTGGTGGCGGTCGCGCTCACCGCGGCGGGGATCGTCGGGCCCGGACCGGCAGCCGCCCCGGCCGCAGCGGTCGCGGGCGCTCCCGGTCGGGTGCGCCCCGCCGAGCCGGGCCGGGAGCGTGGTGCCGACCCGGGCTGGGAGCGGCCGTTCGACGCGCTGCTCGAACCGGCGCCTTCGATCCGCCGGGCCGGTGCGGCGGTCGTCGCGCTGGGGGTCGAGCTCTCGCTGTCGGTGCCGCCGGAGTCCGCGACCCGGTATGCCCCGCGCTCGGCCGCGGCCCGGCCGAGGCTGCTGGCCCGGCTGGTCCGGCCGGGCCGCAGCGGCTGGGTGTCGGGCAACCTGAGCTGGGCGCGGCTGGAGCAGGACTGGTACGTGGCCGAGCACGACGCGTCCCAGTTGCGGTTGCTGCGCGAGCTCTACGCGCTCTACCGCTCGGCGGTCGGTGTCGCCGCCTACCGCTCCCACGACGAGAAGTCGATCGACCTCGCCGGGTTCGGTCCCCGGCTGTGGTCGCTGCTCGACGAGGCCGCGCAGGCGCGGGTGCCGATCGTGCACGCGCGCAAGGCGCTCGGCGCCGTCGAGCCGTACGGCCGGGCCGAGCTGGGGCTCGACGTCACGGCCGGGCAGGCCCCCGGTTCCCTGGTCGTCGCGCCGGTGCTGCGGCTGGCCGCCGGCGACGGGCCGGGCGAGCAGGCGCAGCCCGCCCTGTTCCTCGGCGCCGACGGGCACGGTGTCGTGCACCTGCCGCCTGCGGGCGACGGCCCGTTCCGGCTGGCCCGGCTCGCCGCGCCGGTGCCGCCCGCGCTGCAACGGATGGCGCTGGACGGCGGCTGCCTGCCGGTGCCCGCCGGGCAGCTCGCCCGGTTCCGCGACGACCTCTACCCCCGGCTGCGCCACCTCGCGCCGGTCGGGTCGTCCGACGGGTCCTTCGTCCCGCCCGCGATCTCGGGGCCGACGCTGGTGCTGCAGGCCGTCCACGGTCCGGGCCACGAGCTGCGGCTGGGGTGGGAGTGGGCCTACTCGGTCGGCGACTCGGCGCTGCGCCTCGCGCCGGAGTCGACCGCCGACGGCACCCGCGACCGGGCCGCCGAGCAGGCCGTGCTCGACGCGCTCGACGTCCCGCTGCACCGCTTCGGGTTGCGCGGGCCCGGCCCGGGGCAGCCGCTCGTGTCGGGCGTGCGGCTCACCGGCCTGGACACGATGCGGTTCACCACCGAGGTCCTGCCGCTGCTGGCCGACGCGCCCGACGTCGTCGTCGAGAGCAGTGGCGAGCCCGCCGAGTACCGCGAGGCGGGCGACTCGCTGCGGATCTCGGTGTCCACCGGCGACATCGCGGGCGACACGGACTGGTTCGACCTCGGCGTCAGCCTCACCCTTGAAGGTCGGGAGGTGCCGTTCGCGGAGGTGTTCACCGCACTGGCCGCCGACGAGTCACACCTGCTGCTGCCCGACGGGGCGTACTTCTCGCTGCACAAGCCCGAGCTCCAGGCGCTGCGCACGTTGATCGAGGAGGCGCGGGCGCTGCAGGACACACCCCGCGGCGGCCTGAAGATCAGCCGCTACCAGGCCGGGCTGTGGGAGGAGCTGGCCGCGCTGGGCGTCGTCGACCGGCAGGCGCGGGCGTGGGAGCAGCAGGTCTCCGGCCTGCTCGCGCTCGACGGGCTGGGCGGCGCCGAGCCGCCGGTCACGCTGCACGCGCAGCTGCGGCCCTACCAGCGGGCCGGCTACGACTGGCTGTGCTTCCTGCACCGGCACGGGCTGGGCGGCATCCTCGCCGACGACATGGGGCTGGGCAAGACGCTCCAAGCCCTCGCGCTGATCTGCCGCGCGTACGAGGACGATCCGACACGTTCGCCGTTCCTCATCGTCGCCCCCACCAGCGTCGTCGCGAACTGGGCGGCCGAGGCGGGGCGGTTCGCCCCGGGGCTCACCGTCGTCACGATCACCGACACGCTGCGCCGCCGGGGTCAGGCGCTGCCCGACGCGATCGCCGGGGCGCACGTCGTCGTCACCTCCTACGCCCTGTTCCGGCTCGACATCGACGCCCACGCGGCCGCCGCCTGGTCCGGCCTCCTGCTGGACGAGGCGCAGTTCGTGAAGAACCACCAGTCGAAGGCCTACCAGTGCGCGCGGCGGTTGCCGGCGCCGTTCAAGCTGGCGATCACCGGCACGCCGATGGAGAACAACCTCATGGAGCTGTGGTCGCTGCTGTCGATCACCGCACCGGGCCTGTTCCCGAGCCCGACCCGGTTCCGCGAGCACTACGCCAAGCCGATCGAGAAGCGCGCCGACGTCGAGCTGCTCGCCCGGCTTCGCCGCCGGATCCGCCCGCTGGTCACCCGCCGCACCAAGGAGCAGGTGGCCGCGGACCTGCCGCCGAAGCAGGAGCAGTTGCTCGAGGTCGAGCTCGACCCGCGCCATCGCCGCCTCTACCAGCGCCACCTGCAGCGGGAGCGGCAGAAGGTGCTCGGGCTGATCGACGACGTCGACCGCAACCGGTTCACGATCCTGCGCTCGCTCACCCTGCTGCGCCAGCTCAGCCTGCACCCGGGGCTGGTCGAGCCCGAGCAGCGGCAGGCCGGCTGCGCCAAGATCGACGCGCTGGTCGAGCAGCTCGGGGAGGTCGTCGCGGGCGGGCACCGGGCGCTGGTGTTCAGCCAGTTCACCGGCTTCCTCGGGTTCGTGCGCGAGCGGCTCGACGCTGCGGGCGTCGAGTACTGCTATCTCGACGGCACCACCCGCGACCGCCCCGCGGTGCTGCGCCGCTTCACCGGCGGCGCGGCGCCGGTGTTCCTGATCAGCCTCAAGGCGGGCGGGTTCGGGCTCAACCTCACCGAGGCCGACTACGTCTTCCTGCTCGACCCGTGGTGGAACCCGGCCACCGAGGCGCAGGCGATCGACCGCACGCACCGGATCGGGCAGACCCGCAACGTCATGGTGTACCGGATGATCGCCAGGGACACGATCGAGGAGAAGGTGCTGGCTCTGGCCCGGCGCAAGGCCGAGCTGTTCACCGGGGTGATGGACGAGGGCGGGATCTTCGGGGGCGCGCTCACCGCCGAGGACGTGCAGGCCCTGCTCGCGTGAGGGCTGTTCCCATGAGCGCTCGGTCGACGCGTCAGAGCCCGAGCGCGAGGCGCAGGCCCCGGTCCACGGCGCGTAGTTGCGGGGGATCGAGCGCGCCGATGCGGGCGCCGAGCAGCGCGCGGTCGATCGCGAGAACCTGCGACACATTCACGACCGACGCCTTCGGCAGGCCCGCGCAGCCCTCCGGCAGGCCGACGTTGCCGGGCGCGTCGGCCAGGCGGGTGTTCGACGTGACGGCGGCGACGACGACCGTCGCGATCCGGGAGCGGTTGAACCTGTCCGACGACACCAGCAGGGCCGGGCGGCGGTAGCCCGGCGCCGAGCCGGCCGGTTCGCCGAAGTCGACCCACCACACCTCGCCGCGCCTCACCACTCCCAGCCGCCACTGTCGACCAGTCGCCGTCCGGCCCCCGCGTGGCGGGCGGTCCCGAGCTCGTCGGCGAGGGCGTCGAGGGCCGCGGTGACCGGGTCGTCACCGGTCATACTCGGACTGCCGCCGGGTGCGGTCCACGGCCGTTCAGTCGCCGGGCTCGACCGGCGCGCCCAGCGCGGCGCGGAGCTTGCGGAGCGCGCGGTGCTGGGTCACCCGGACGTTCACGTCGGTCATCTCCAGGATCTGGGCCACCTCGGCGGTGTCGAGCTCGCCGAACACGCGCAGGTCGAGCACCTGCTGCTCGCGCTCCGTCAGCTCCGTCATCGCCTGGCGGGCCTGGTCGACGGCGTCGTGGTGCACCGCGACGTCCTCGGGCCCCGGCGCCCGGTCGGCCTGCGGTGGCACCGTCTCGTCGAGCGGGTAGCGGCTGGTCCGGGCCGCCTCCCGGAAGGCGTCGGCGATCTTGTTGCCGGCGATGGTGAAGACGTAGGGCCGGATCGGCCGGGGCCGCTCGACCAGCCGCGGAAGCGCCTTGAGCAGCCCGACGCAGACCTCCTGGACGACGTCGTCGGCCCGCCCGTTGCCGAGGGCGGCGAGCCGCTTGCGGCAGAAGCCGGTGACCAGCAGTGCCACGGCCCGCATGAGCCCGTCGACGGCGGCCGGGTCGGCCGCGGCCGCCGGGGGGACCAGCCGCGCCAGCTCGGCCTCCGTCGGGCGCGGGCGGGGGCTCATCGGTGGGGCGGCTGCGTCGGAGGGTCGGCGTGGGTCACGCTGCTCCTACGGTCGGCGACTGCCCGCGCGGGGAGTGTCGCGGACCTCCACACCTCGGCGACGGGGCGACCGCGTTACGGCGGATGCCGAACTTTCTCGCGGCGACCGGGCGCACTCACGGACGCAGCACGTCGAAGCCGGTGTACGGCACGAGGGTCTCGGGGATGCGCACCGACCCGTCGGCCTGCTGGCCCTGCTCCAGGACCGCGACGAGCGTGCGGCCCACCGGCAGCGCCGAGCTGTTCAGCGTGGCCGCGAACCCGCGGGTGCCGTCCTTGGCCTTCGTGCGGATGCCGGCGCGGCGGGCCTGGAACGTCCCGAAGTCCGACGCCGACGCGATCTCGCGGTATTTCTGCTGGCCGGGTAGCCACACCTCGACGTCGTAGGTGAGCTGGGCGGAGAACCCCGTGTCGCCGGCCGCGAGCTTGACGACGCGGTAGGCGAGCCCGAGGCCCCGCATCACGGCCTCGGCGTGGGCGAGCAGCACCTCCAGCTCGGCCCGCGACGTCGCCGCGTCCACGACTCGCACCAGCTCGACCTTCGAGAACTCGTGCACGCGGACCATCCCGCGGGTGTCGCGCCCGTACGATCCGGCCTCCGAGCGGAAGCACGGCGTGTGCGCCGTGTAGGCGAGCGGGAGGTCCTCGGCGGCGAGGGTCTCGCGGGCGTGCAGGTTGGTCAGCGGCACCTCGGCGGTGGGGATGAGGTACAGCTCGCGGTCGGCGGAGTCGGTCCTGGCGCCGGTCTTGAACAGGTCCGCCTCGAACTTCGGCAGCTGGCCGGTGCCGGTCATCGTCTCGCGGTTGACCAGCGTGGGCACCGAGAACTCGGTGTAGCCGTGGGCCGCGGCGAGGTCGAGGAAGTAGCGGGCGAGCGCGCGTTCGAGCTGCGCGCCGCGCCCCTTGAGAACCACGAACCGCGGGCCGGCGAGCTTCGTCGCCCGCGTCAGGTCGAGGATTCCGAGGCGCTCGCCGATGTCGACGTGGTCGAGCGGGGTGAAGTCGAACATCTGCGGCTCGCCCCAGCTGCGTACCAGCTCGGCGTCGGCGTCGGTGCTGCCGTCGGGCGACTCGTCGGCCGGCAGGTTCGGGATGCCCAGCAGGACGTCGGTGAGCTCGGCCTCCAGCTCGCGGTGCTCGGCCTCGGCCGCGGCGACGACGGCCTTCAGCTCGCGGGCCCGCTCGACCAGCGCGGGCCGCTCCCCGGCCGCGGCCCCCCGGACGGACGTCGCGACCTTCTTCGACTCCGCGCGCGCCTCGTCGCCGCGGTGGATCGCGGCGTTGCGCGCGGCGAGCAGCTTCTCCAGCGACGTGACGTCCAGCGCGTAGCCGCGCCGGGCCAGCCGGCGGACGGCGTCGGTTGCGGGATCGAGCAGGACACGGGGGTCGTGCATCGGTCGAGGGTATCGAGGCCCGGACGGGGCCGGCTCCCGGGTTTCCGTCGCCCGTGATCACGTGTCTCGTGGGCGTTCGTGGCGGTCGCCGGCGCCGTGCGGGCCCGCCAGAGGCGATCATGACGGCGGGGTCAGGTCCGGGAACGTCGCGCGCAGCCACCGCGCCCAACGCCGCTGCTGCGTCTCGGCGGTCGCCGCGGCCGCGCCGTAGAGGTACGCGCGGACCGTGGCCATGGCACCCAACATCTCCCAGACGTCGAGCTCCAGCAGACCCTCCGGCGTGCGGACCAGCACGCCGCCCTCGCCCACCTCCTCGACGACCCCCGCGAACGGTGGCGCCCCCGCGGGTGCGCGCACCTGCTCGCCCACCACGACGCCCGCCAGCCCGAGGCCGCCGAGCAGCGTGCCGGCGGCGTCGGCCCGCTTCACCGGCACGCGCCCGGCGACGAACACGACGCCGGCCGGCTGCCCGGGGAAGTGCGTCAGGTGCAGCCGCAGGTTGACCATCCCGCGGGCCCAGCCCTCGTGCGTCCCGCCGAGCTCGTCCTCCCAGTCGGCGCCGCCGTGGAAGAACCCGCTGGCCAGCCGCACCACGCAGGTGCCGCCCTCGCGAGCCTGGACCAGGATCTCGGTCGCCCAGACCGGTGCGTCCGGCGCGTCGGGGTTCCAGTCGCGCTCCTCGTAGACGAAGCGCCGCGGCGGCTCCCACACCGTCACCGTGCCCGTCGAGTCGCCGAACGGGCCGTGGTGCGTGGTGATCGCGCCGCCCGCACGCTCCTCGACCTCGGCAGGGGCGAACCAGGCGGTGATCCCCGGTCCGGTGGCGATCGCCTGCCAGGCCTGCTCGGGCGTGCCGGGCACCTCGGCCTGCACGCGCACGACGCGGGCGGTGGGGTCGGGCTCGGTCATGGTGACTCCTCGGCGGCGTCGGTGACGCGGGGCGGCGCGGCGGGCGGAGCGGGTGCGGTGGACTCGGCGGGGTGGGCGGGCGGCGCGGGGGCGGCCCGGTC
>JBQTJE010000150.1:0-25731 GCA_052387455.1 Pseudonocardia sp. | reverse complement strand
GCAAATTCACCAGCGGGATCACCGGGTGGACCGCGCCGTCGATCCGCACCGTCGCCGTGGTGGCGTCCCGGACGCAGTCGACCTCAGCGCCGGTCAACGGGCCACCGGCCAGCTGGTCGAGCACCGTGCGTGCGGCGGCGGCGCAGTCGGGCGGTGCGCCGTCCTGCGTGCGCAGCGCGGCGAGGCCCTGCGACGCGGCGGCCTGGGCGATGTGTGTGGCATGCGACCAGGTCGCGAACTGCACGATCGCGAGTAGCATCAGCAACAACAGCGGTGTCGCGACAACCAGCTCCGCGGTGACCGAGCCGCGATCACCCGCCACGAGCCGCCGCCACCGCACTCGGTCCGGCCCGCCTCGCGCGACGAGCGCCGCAAGACCCCTCACCCCGGCCGTCGACGGCGGCGCGCCGTCCGGGTTCGTGTCGTGGTGGGTTGGGGTGTGGCGGCTCATGGGATCACAGGACGATCCCGTTGGCCCTCTCGGTGACCTTCGCGACGATGATCGCCACGACGATCAACGCGGCCACGACGAGCAGGGCGGTGACCAGGACGGCTTCGGTCGAGTAGCCCGCGTCCGGGTCGCGGCGCAGGACCTCCCAGCGCGCCCTGACCTCCGCACCCATCGGCGTCGACCAGATCGTGACCCACAGGGTCTTCCACCAGGTGTGCATCAGCTTCGCCTTCCGTGTCGGTGATGTCGCGGACGTCGGTCTCGGCCGCCGGTGCAGCTCCGGGTTCATAGGCCCTCGAGAACCTGGACGAGGGCCGGGAACGCGATCAGGGTGAGGAACCCGAGGAACAGGACCATCACCGGCAGCGACATGCGTTCGGTCGCGGCCTCGGCCGCGCCTTCGGCGTCGGTGAGCTGCCGGGTGCGCATCGCCGCGGCGCGGGCGCCGAGGCTGACCCGAACCTTGGCGCCCTCGGTGCCGGCCAGGCTGACCGTCCCGGCCAGCTCCGCCAGCTCGGTGACGTCGAGTTCCTCCCCGAGGCGACGCAACGTCGTCCACGGGGTGACGCGGGTCAGGCGGGCGGTGTCCAGCGCGCGGCGGATCTGGTCGAACGCCCACCCCCGACCGATCGCCGCGCAGTCCCCGAGTGCGCTGTCCACCCCCGCCCCACCGGCCAGGGTGATCCATACCAGGTCGAGGTAGCCCGACAGGGCGTGCCGGAACCCGGTGCGCAGCGCGGCGGCGTCGCGACGGACACCGAGGTCGGGGACCACGAACCCGGCCGCGGCGAGGACCAGCGAGGCGAGGACGGGCAGTTCGATCCCGGGGGCGGCGCCGACCAGGGCGAGGACGAGCTGGGCGATCGCGGGCAGCAGCAGCCCGGCCAGGCTCAGCACCGCCTTCCGCGCGAGGTGTCCGGAGGCGGCGCGCCCCAACACCGCGAGGTCCCGGCCGAGTCGGGTGCCGGGCAGCCCGAGGGCGCGCAATGGACCGACGAACGGCCGCCCGACCCGACCCACCCATCCGGCGTCGCCATCGTCGAGCAGCGATGGCGGTGTCAGTGGCGGTGATGGCGGTGGCGTCGGGGTTGCGCGGGCGAGGGCCTCGCCGAGGGAGACCCGGGGCGGGAACCCGTACACCGCCAACGCCCACAGCCCGATCCCCCACCCGCACCCCACCGCAAGAGCGACGATCACCACGCACCTCCCCGCCCGATCACGACGCCGCCGGTCATAACGCCACAGATCACGATGCGACCGGTCACGACGCCACAGATCACGATGCGGCTGGTCATGGCGCGCTCCGTCCGGCGTGCTCGCCGTCCATGGTGAGCAATCGGGCCGGCTCGTCGATGGTGGAGATGCGCTGGAGCCATCCGAGCCCGAGGGTGAACAGCGCACCGACGGCGAGCAGTACGACCTGGCCGGTCGGCGAGTCGTAGGCGGCCATGTAGGGCCGGTTGAGCACCACCATGCCCACCGCGAAACTCACCGTGGTGCCGACGATGACCCGCACCGAGGTGCGGGACCGGGCCCGACCGGCCTCGACCCGTAACCGCATCGACACTTGCTCGCGCGCGGCCTGGGCCAGCGAACCCAGCAGATCCGCGAGCTGGCGGGCCCGTTGCTCGGCGGCCATCACCAGCGCCGCCACCACCAGGTCCGCGGTCGGATCGGCTAGCCGGGCAGCCAACGCGCGCAGCGCGGGGACCAGACGGTCACCGCCACGGATGCGGGCGGCCAGCTCCGTGATCTCCGGGCGGATCGCCGCGGGCGCCAACCGGGCGGTGGCCAGGACGGCCTGCTCCAACCCAGCCGCGGCGGACAGGGTGTCGCGGACCATCTCCGTCCACGTCGCGACCGCCTCGATCCGGTTCAGGCGCTCCGCCCGGCCGCGGTCGGGGCCGAGGATGCCGGGCAGCGCCCAGCAGGCGAGCCCGGCGAGCACCGCGCCGACCACCCACCCGGTCAGCACCCCGGCGACGACACCGGCCGCGACCGCCACCCCGACCCGCGCGAACAGGCGCCGCCGATCAGGCTTGGCCAGACCGAACCGCGGCGGTATGCCCCACGGGCGACGCCGCGACGGGTCGTCGGGGTCGACCGGCCGCAACCCGAGGTAGACGAGGAACAGGCCCAGGCCGACACCGCCGCCCAGCAGCGCCGCGACCGGCCGACCCGCCGACGCGGTCGCGGCGGTGATCACGGTGGCGGTCACGTCGTCCACTGCCCGTCGGGATGCTGCAGCAGGATCGGGTCGAACCCGGCGGCGACCAGGTCGTCGAGGGTGTCGGTGCGCAGCGCCCCGGCGACCGGTCGGGCACGGCGGTCCGGCCCGGGCCGGTACACCTCGTTGGACACGATGTGCGGGCCGTCGGCGCCGACGATCTCCCGGATCGATGACACCACCCGCGACCGGCGGTCCTCCCCCCGCGCGAGGTGCACCACGAAATGCACGGCCGAGGCGACCATCAGGTTCGTCGCCTCCAGCGGGAGCCGTTCGACGCCCTGCGCGGCGTAGGAAGCCAGGCGGGTGAACGCGACCCGCGAGGTCGACGCGTGCAGGGTCGCCATGCTCCCGTCGTTGCCCTGGCTCATCGCATTGCACATCGGGATCACCTCGGGGCCGCGGATCTCCCCGACGATGACCCGGTCCGGGGTCATCCGCAGCGCCCACCGCACCAGCTCGGCCTGCGAGATCGCGCCCTCGCCCTCGATGTTCGCCTCCCGCGCCTGGAATGCGGTCACATCCGCGTGGATGGCCGGATCGATCTCCAAGCCGAGTTCGAAGGCGTCCTCGATGGTGACCAGCCGTTCCAGCGGGTGCATCTCCGCGGCCAGCGCACGGAGCAGGGTGGTCTTCCCGACCCCGGTGCCGCCGGTCAGCACGATGTTCTTCCGGGCACGCACCAGCGCCCGCAGGAATGCCTCCAGACCGGCGTCGATGGTGCCGTTGCACACCAGGTCGCGCAGGGTGACCGTGAGGTAGCCGTGGCGTCGGATCGACAACGAGGTCACCCCGTCGGCGGTCACCCCCATCACCGCGAACATCCGCTCCCCACCGGGGAGCTGCACGTTTACCGACGGGCTGCCCTGGTCGAACCGTCGTTCCTGGCTCGACGCCCGCGCCGCCATCAGCCGCACCAGGTCGGTCAGCTCCTGGTTCGACCCGGCGATCGGCGCGACCCGTTCGCGGTGCCCGTCGGAGTACTGCACGAATACCCGGTCGAACCGGTTGACGTTGATCGTCTCGATGGTCGGGTCGTCGAGCAGCGGTTGGAGCCCTGCCATGCCGAACAGCTCGTTGAGGACCTCACCGAGGACCTGCTGTTCCCGATCACGCTCCACGAGCGGCCGGTTCGCCGTCAGCTCGGTCTCGCAGTGCGCCCGGACCGCGGCCCCCACGATCGCCCGGGCCAGCTCGCGTCGACCCTGCGTCGTGGTTGTCGCCCCGGTGCGGCGCTGTTGGTCCTCCACCTGCCGGGGCAGGTCCTCGGCCAGCGCGTCGCGCAGACGACGGCGAAGCCGCGCGACTGCCACATCGTCCGCACCCCCGCCACCGTGGCCACCGGAGTCCGGGTGCCCGATGGTCCGCCGCAGGCCCGGGATGTGTTCAGGAGCCCGCCGGGCCGCGACGTCGGCATCGATAGCCTCCGGTCGCGCCCGGCCACCGAAGCGACGCGACGACGGCGTCGCTCTCGGGGACACCCTCGACGGCGGGGTGTCGTCCGGACGTTCGTGGCCGTTCCCGGGGGTCGTCATGATGCTCGTCCTTCCCTGTCACGCAGCGGAAGCACCGCCGCCGGATCGTCGGGGATGCGAGGCCCGGGGGTGCGAGGGTTGGGGTCGGGGTTGTGCGGGTCGACGACTCGCCCGGGACGGCCGTCGGCCGGTCCGTGAGGGCCTAGTCCGGAGCCTCGCGAGGCACGTCGAAGCTGGCGCCGGGCCGGCCGTGGCGGCTCGGGGTACGGGGCGGCGAGCCGGGCGACGATGTCCTCGGCGAACTGGCCCAGCAGCGACCGCGAGGGCCCGGCGCGGTCCCAGCGCACCAGGGCGCGTTGCCCGCTCAGCACCGCGGCGCCGCGGGAGTCCTCGGGCACCCGCCCCAGCGGGGTCACACCGAGCTCGCGGGTCACCGCGGCGGCCGAGTGGCCCTTCCCGACCAGCAGCAGCACCGGGTGGGGCGACCAGCCGCCGATCTGTTCCAGGCGGCGGACCAGATGGGCGAGGTCGGCGGCTCCGGCGCGGGTGAGCACCAGCATCACGTCCGCGCCGCGCACCAGCGGCATCGTCGGCGAGCCCGGATCGGCCCGGCCGCAATCGACGATCACCACGGTGTCGGGCATGTCCGCGACACCCCGCACCACCCCACCGGCACCGCCACCGGGTCGGCCACCGGCGGGCTCGCCGGTGCTCGCCACCAACGCCGCCAGCGCACCGCGGGCCAGCTCGGCGTCCGGCGGCGCCGCCACGACCGGGACACCGCCGGGCAGCAGCTGGACATGGCGCCCGATCACCTCTGGCCCGGCACCGCCACGCGCGTCGGCGGCCAGGCTCAGCAGACCCGGCGTCGGCTCCAGCGAGAACCGCACCGCCAGGTCACCGCCGGCCGGATCGGCCTCGATCAGGACCCGACGTGCCGTGCTCGGCCAACGCGCGGCCAGCGCCACGCAGAACGTGGTCACCCCCGGGGAGCCTTTCACGCTCAGGACCGCGATCATCATCAGCGATCACCACCGGCGAGCATCACCAGCGCCAGCTGGCCCGCCGGCACCACGGCCACCTCGCGGGCGTCGTCCTCGGCGAGCTGCACCGACACCACGGTGACCTGCTCGCCTGCCGCCGGCGCCACGCTGGTGACCACCGCCGGCCACACCATCAACGGCGCTCTCGCCCCGGGCGTGGGTTGCGGCGGGGCGAACACCACCGCCACCCGGGCACCCGGGGAGACCTCGGCCGGGAGCTGGCCCGACCCCAACGCCAACGACGCGATCCCCTGCCCCGCGACCGGTACCGCCCCGACTCCGACCGCGTCCGGGGGCAGCAACGCCCCGGCCGGCAGGCTGGTCGCCATTCGCTGCCCGACCAGCTGCGCCGCCCGGTCCGCCGGGACGACGCTCACCCCGGCGTCGACGGCCACATCGACCGGGAGCAGGTCCTGCGGGCCGAGTACCTGCCCGACGGTCACCGCACGCGCCAGTGCCAGCACCGGCCGACGACCGTCCGAACCCGTCAGCACCCACAACGACGCCGCCGCGCACACCACCACCAGCAGGACGCCCAGCAGCAGGTGCGGCACGCTGCGCCGCCGACGCTGACCGCTCCACGGCGGGGCGGACGATCCGCCGCCCCGCCCCGACCACCGACCCGCAGGTGGGGGCGAGGGTCGGCCGGAATCCGGTGCCGTCGTCATGGTCGTCATACCGGGATCCTCCTGAATTCGGGCGTGCGCGAGCCGCGCGGTGCGCTCCTGCGCGTCGCGATGTGGCTGGCGGATTGGGGTTGTCTCGGCGGGTCAGCCGCCGTCGTTGAGGACCTGCACCTCCGCGACCCGGAATGTCGTCGTGATCGTCGAGTCGAGATCGGGGAAGGTGCCGCCGCCGCCCGCACCAGACCAGGTCACTGTCCACCGGACCGTCGCGGTCACCGGGAACGCCGCACCGGCCTGCCCGGCCGAGGACGACCGATAGGTGTGCCCGCAGTCCGGCGACGCCGCGGACTGATCGCTGCCCGACACGAACGGCGTGCCGGGCCCCCGGCAGGTCACCGTGGCGCCGTCGCCCATGCTCCAGACCAGAGCCGTCGGCGTCGCCACCGCTGTGACCGACACACCCGGCACCGCCGCGGTCGCCGACACGGGCTCGAAACCGTCCGACAGCCACAACCACGTCGGCACGTTCACCAACTGGTCCGCGACGGGGCTCGTGGAGATCGACGGGGCGGGCAGCCGGAGCTGGTCGCGTGCCTGACGCGCCAGCTCCGCGGGCGACGGGCCGGCATCGCCCCCCGGTGTCTCCCCGTCGGCGATCCACACCGGCGGCCGGTACAGCGGGTTCACGTTCCCGGTGCCAGCGCACCTCCACACGTACCAAGCACCGTTTTCGTCCGGCGGCCCCACCTCCCGCACCGCCGACACCACGCCCGACACGGCGGCGGAACGGTAGACCACCGAGCCCCGTGTCGACGCCGTGACGACCCCGTCGACAGGCCGTGCGACACCAACAGCCCGGTCGAGCCCGGGCGAATACGACACCGGCCGCACGCCGCCCGCCGGAGGCTGGAAGTCGCTCCGCACGTAACTGCAACGGATCCGATCGTCGTCGACCGGGTCACCACCTCCCCTGTCACCACCGTCCGGGGCCGGGCCGGAAGCTGACGGTCCGCGGTCCTCCACCCGGGGGTTCGGTTCGCCGCCTGGTGTGCCCGCGTCCAGCTCGCACTCCGGTGACGGGGCCTCGCTGCAGGTCGTGCTGCCCCACCCGTCACCCGTCAGCCCCGAATCATCCGGTGGCAGCGGGGAGGTCAGCAGACCCGCCACCGCGACGACGGCCAGAGCTCTCGGCCCGCTCAGCATGACCCGAGGTCCCTGACCGCGTAGTCCGACACCTTCCACGACCCGTCTACCTGCAACTCGACGACCGCCGTGATCATCCGGCGTCCGCCCGGGTTGTCGTCGGCCCGCGCACCGGTGTCGTCCCTGTACTTCAACCAGTTCGACGAGTCCCCGCAGTCCGCGACCCGCACCGTCGTCGGGTCGTCGACCGGCTCGACCGACGTCACCCGCGGATCCAGGACCGGCTCGCCCCTGGTCACCAACCCGTTGTAGTTGTCGGCATACAGCCCCCTGGACAAGTTCGTCAGCGCGATCCCCGTTGCGTGACGACCGAGCTCAGGCGACTGCCAGTCGGACGTCAAACCGGCCTCGGCGAAGTCCTGCCACATGGCCTCATAGGTCGCCAGAGCATCACGCGATGCCCGGTCGACGTCCGAATCGACACCCGGCGACTCCGGGACTGGCGATGCCGCCGCGTCGGAGCTTGGGCCGGAGAGAGGCATCGGATCGACCGGGCCGCCGATACTGCAGCCGGCCAGCGTGGTCGCCGCGACGAGAACGCCGACCACCACCCGCCACCGACCGTGACCGCGCGTCCCCCGACCCATGTCCGACCTCCGACCACCGCGACCGCGACCGGTGACGCGATCTGGATCACATGTACACCGTGCGGCTACTCCGACCGCAAAGTCAGGAAGCACCAACTTCGGAGTCGGAGTGGAAGACAGGCCCCTAATTCACCCGATCGGGGCAACTCATCGGGGCGTCCGGCGGTCGCCTTGAGGCACCATCGGTCGGGTCAGCCGCTGAGCAAACGCAGCCACTCCAACGGTCACGCAACGTCAAGGGGGCGGAGGGAACTAGCGATGCGGACAGCATTTAGCGCCTTCGCCGACGAGACCGGAACGTCCGGACGGCCGAATCGGTGTCGCCCGCCGCGAGCCGTCCGGTGACCTCGACGCTGACAGCCGCGCTGCTCTGGGGCGGGGTTGGGATCGCCGTCGGTGCCGTCCTCGCCGCGGTCGTGTTGCCTCGGATGCTCACCCGCGAGCCGCCCCCGAGTCGGCCACGTCTACTCGCCGGTTGCGCTGCCGCTACCGGACTCGCCCTCGCTCTCCTCGCGGCCCGGTTTGTCGGCATCGAGCTCCTCGCGTTCAGTTGCGTCGCGGCAATCGGCGTTGCGGCCTCCGCTATCGACCTGATCGAGCGGAGACTGCCCAGCCGAGTCCTGCTGCCCTGCTATGCCCTTCTCATCGGGCTACTCGCAATTGAGGCCGTACGCACCGCCGCTCCTGAGAGCTTCACCCGGGCCGTCAGCGCGGCCGGTGCGGTCGCGGGCGCGTACCTGGCCGTCGCACTCGCCTCCCGCGGCGGCCTTGGTGCGGGGGACGTCAAGCTCGGCGGCCTGCTTGGCATAGCGATGGGCTGGCAAGGATGGCCGGTCGTACTGGCCGGCACCCTGCTGGCCTGGACGGCCGGCGCAACCACAGTCCTGATCGGACGGCGAACCTCGGGCATCGCCGGCGCGACTGTTCCGATGGGTCCGTTCCTCGTGGGCGGAGCCGTGCTCGCACTGACGACAGTCTCGTGACCCCAGTCGGATTGAGCTTGTCCTCCTGGCACGGACACTGTCCGCGCTACGGGGTCAAACTCACCCACACGGCCGAACCCCAGCCCGAGGTTCTTCACCCGGGATTGTGTGGAGGCTCGGGGATGAACGCCTGTATGGGGATGGCCCGAGGCGGGAATGCACCAGCGCCACGCCGCAGCCGTCCGGCACTGTGGCGAGCACCCGCGACAGGTAGTCGGCGGTGAACGCGACGATGCCGTCGAAGACACGATCACCGCGGTCCGGGAGCACCACCTGGTGCAGGACGGCGGTGAACCGCTCGGACCCTGTGCTCGGCCATCAGAGCGCGAAGATGAGGTCCTCCTGCCGGCCGAAAAATGGGCGAAAGTGCTCACCTCGCAGTGAACGCCGCCATCACGTGGTGCAGCCCCATGTTCGACACCCTCGCCGATCCCCGGCGCTCCTGGGCGGGCGGGCCGAGCACCTGTGAGTACGTGATAGAGCGGGTATTACGTACTGCTGGCCGCAGCCGTGCTGCCGCGGGTGCGGACCCAGATATAGGTGGCGGCCCATCCAGCGAAGCCGAGCGCGAGGCTCAGGTACATCACCGGGTAGCTGGGTTGGGCGTACATCCCCCAGTACAACAGCGCGCCGGCGGCGAGTGCCGGCACCGCGCCGAGCGGGCGGTGCAGCGCCACACTCACGGTCACCAGCACAACCGACACGACCAGGATGATCGGGCCGTACTCGATCAAGACGCCGATCAGGCCGCCTTGCGTCGGACCGGTCATGTCCGCCATATCGCGCCCACTGGCCGCGGCGCCGGCGCCGGCAACGCCGATCACCGGTACCACCATCGCCGCGGTGCCGGCCACACTGCCGGTGACGCCGAGCAGGCCAGTCGCCCGGGCGCCGGCCCACGGTCGGTGGGCGCGCCTGGTCTTCCCTGAATGCATGCCTGGTGATCCCTCCACTAATGGCTCGCCTGGCCCGCTGCCGCGGGAACCGGGAATCAGGCGACGCTACGGCCTTGCCCGTAGGGCAATGTCAACCTTCACCCGCACATCGGTGGGTGTCGGTCTCGACGGCGTCGAAGGCTTTGCGGGCGGCGATGAGCACCGGGTCCCATACCGGGGCGAACGGTGGGGCGTAGGACAGGTCCAGGGCGAGAATCTCGTCGACGCCCATCTCGTTCCAGATGGCGGTGGCGAGTACATCGATGCGTTTGGCTGCGCCTTCGCGGCCGACGATCTGGGCGCCGAGCAGCCGGCCGGTGCGTTTCTCGGCGAGCATCTTGATGCGGATCGGCTGGGCGCCGGGGAAGTAGCCGGCGCGGGTGGTGGAGTCCACCGCGGCGGTCACGAAGTCGGTAGCCGGCCGTATCGGCTTCGGCGGCGGAGAGCCCGGTGCGAGCGACTTCCAGGTCGCAGACCTTGGTCACCGCGGTGCCGATGACCCCGGGGAAGGTGGCGTAACCGCCGCCGATGTTGATCCCGGCCACCCGGCCCTGCTTGTTGGCATGGGTGCCCAGCGCGACGACGACGCGCTGCCCGGACAGCCGGTGGATCGATTCGACACAGTCCCCGGCGGCCCACACGCCCTCGACCTGGGTGCGCATCCGGGTGTCGACCGCGATCCCGCCGGAGGTCCCCAGCGGGATCCCGGCCTGCTGGGCGAGGGCGATGTTCGGGCGCACCCCCAGGCCGAGCACGACCAGGTCGGCGGGCAGCCGACAGCCGGTGCCGGTGTGCACGGCGGCGGGCCGCCCGTCGCGCCCGGTCTCGATCTCGACGACCGCGTCGCCGAGGACCAGCGTGATCCCCATGGCGCGGACGGCGTCGGTGATCAACGGTCGACCACGGTGACCTCCAGGCCGCGGACCTGGCAGGCCTCGGCGATCTCCAGCCCGATGTAGCCGCCACCCGCGATCACCACGCGGCGGACCCGGTCGCTGTCCAGCTCGGCGCGCAGGGCGGCGCCGTCGTCGAGGGTCTGCACCCCGTACACGCCTGCGGCGTCGATCCCAGGGATCGGTGGGCGCATGGGAACGCTACCGGTGGCGTAGACGAGGGTGTCGAACGGCTCGTCGTACTCGCGGCCGCGCTCGTCGAGGTCGCGGGCCCGGACGGTGCGGGCGGCCAGGTCGATCGCGGTGACCTCGGTGCGGGTCCGGACGTCGATGTCGTTGGCGCGGTGCTGCGCGGGGCTACGCGAGATCAGGTCGTCCTCGGAGGTGACCGTCCCGCTGATCCAGTAGGGGACCCCGCACGCCGAGTACGAGGTGGCCCGGCCCCGCTCCAACGCCACGATCTGCAGGTCCTCAGGACCACGACGTTTGCGCGCCTGGCTCGCGGCGCTCATCCCGGCCGCGTCGCCACCGATGACTACCAGACGTTCCCGCGGCACGGCGTCAACCTAGTGGTGGCGGCGGCGGGAGCGCCGAACGAGCACGGCGCCGCCGGCGGTCAGCGCGACGAGCACGAGCACCGCGACGAGGAACGGCCACGACCCCGGTGTGGTGCCGTAGGCGCCCAGAGCGACGTAGGCGATCGTGCCGGGAATGATCCCGACCGCGGTACCGATGGCGTAGTCGCGGGGGCGGACCGCGGTGAGCCCGGCGGTGTAGTTGATTGCGGTGAAGGGCAGCACGGGCACCAGTCGCACCGCGATGACAGCGAGCAGCCCGCGCCGACGTAGCAGCGCGTCCACCCGTGCGACGCGGGCACCGGTGAACCGTTCGACGGCCTCCCGTCCAAGCAGTCTGCCCAGCCAGAAAGCGGCCGAGGCACCGAGCAGGGCGGCGAGCAGGACCACGACGACACCGCCGACCAACCCGAACAACAGCCCGGCCAGCGCAGCGAAGACGTTCTTGGGCAGCGGGGCGAGGGTGGCCACGGCGTAGAGCAGCCCGAACAGCACCGGCGCGACGGGCCCGGCCGCGGTGACGTCGGCCCGCAGCTGCTCGGCGTCGGGTGCCCCGACGACAACGGCGATCACGACCCCTGCTGCGATGAGTAGGGCGAAGACGCCCAGCCGTACCCACACCGCGCGGGATGCCGGTCGTCGGCCGGAGGTGGGATCACCGGCGGTGACGATGTCGGCTCCGGTGTCGGCCGGGGCCCGAGGCTCCGTCACGTCACCGGCCTCGGACGGGTCGTCGCTCATGTCGAGGATCCCGCCGGACTGCGGGGCCGTTCGGAGCGGAACAGCGGTACCGCGATCGCCGCGGCGAGGAGCCCTCCGACGCCGAACACGCCCAGCGCGACGGGGAACCCGGCCGGCAACAAGGCCTGGAACGCCAGCGCGCCCAGGCCGAGGCCGGTGAACAGGGTGAACACGTTGAGGCCCATGGCCTGTCCGCGGTTACCGGGCAGGTCGGTGACGATCCCGCCGAGCGGGGGTTGGGTCATGTCGTAGCCCAGCGACAGGCTGATGATGGCGACCTGCACGGCGATCAGCGGCAGCGGGCTCGCCAGCGCCAGCGCGCACAGGGCGCCCAGGGCCACCCCGGCGGGGATGATCCGGGCCCGGCCGTAGCGGTCGGCCAGGCGGCCGATCACCGGGCCGAGGAGGAACCCGGGGATGCCGTAGCCGAGCAGCGCCAGCCCGATCCCGACCTCCCCCAGCCCGAACCGCTGGGTCAGGTAGACCCCCAACCACGTGTACACGCCGGATTGCAGGACGGCGTTGAGCAGCACGTAGCCGTAGGTGCGCCGACCGCGGGCGGTGCCCAGCAGGGCCGCGTAGCCGGCGGCGACGGCCCGGACCGGCGGCGCGAAGTCGGGCCGCGGGATCGCCGGGAGCGCCCGGGCGCCGAGCACCAGCAGCAACAGGACCAGGCCGCCGCCGGCGGCGGCGAGGAACAGCCCGGCCCAGCCGATCAGCGGCTCGGCCAGGGCGCCCCCGGCGGCACCGAACGCGGTGCCCCCGGCCATCCCGCCGAACAGCCAGCCCAGGGCGCGGCCGCGCTGCTGGTAGGGGAACAGGTCCCCGATCAGGGCCAGCGCGATCGGCACCACACCGCTCGCGCCGATGGCGGTGGCGACGCGCATCGCGATGAACCCGCCGGCGGTGTCCACCAGCGCGGTCGCCGCGGTCAGCACGACGAACGCCGCCAGCGACCCGAGGATCACCGGGCGGCGCCCGACCCGGTCCGACAGCGGCCCCCACAGCAGCGTCATCACCCCGTAGGGCACCAGGTACGCCGGGATTGCCAGGCCCACGACCCCGGTGGTGGTGTCGAACACCTCCGCCAGCCGCGGCAGCACCGGCGCGACCATGAACGCCTGGGTGAAGATCAGGAACGCGGCCGCGGTGAGCAGCGCCAGCAGGCCACGCGGTGCTCTCTGCGAGGTCATCTGGTCAGGCACTTTCGCTCCTCTTGCCGGGCATCGACGTGCCGGGTGCGGATGGTCCGGCGTGGGCCGTGGACACGGTCAGGCCACCGGAGTCGGTTGCGGGCGGGGGGCGCGGCGCAGGCCGAGTACCAGTAGCGCGCCGAGCGCGGTGAGCGCGGCGCTGACCCAGAAGATGGTGGTGTAGCTGGTGGGGTCGCCGGGGACGAACACCGCGCCGAGCCCGCCGATGGCGACCGCACGGCCGAGGTTGTGGGAGAAGTCGAACCACCCGGTCGCCTCGGCGGCCGCCTCGGGAGCCACGTCGCTGAGCGCGACCGTGGTGGTCGGCGCCAGGGGTAGGCCCTGGCCGGCGCCGGAGACCGCGGCGAGGGCGAACAGCCATACCGCGGAGCCGGTCGGGGACACCAGGGTCGCCAGTGCGACGAAGGAGGCCGCGGTGAGGGCGAAACCGGCTGCCCACGGGATCACCGGGCCCAGCCGCCCGGTGAGGGCTCCGCCCCAGATCCCGAACACCACCGCGGCGGCCGCCATCAGCAGCAGCGCGTTGGACGCCGGTACCGGGGCGTAGCCGAACACGTTGCGCAGCATCAGCGAGGTGAACATCATCGCCGAGAACATGCCGACGCAGACCAGGAAGGTGCCGGCGTTGCCGAGCAGGAAGTTCCGGTTGCGCCACAGCGATGCCGTGAACAGCGGGTGGGGGTTGCGCCGCTGGTTGACCAGCAGCACCGCCGCGCCGAGCACGAAGACCCCGACGAACAGCGGGGCCAGCGCACCGATCACGTCCAGCGGTCCGCCCCCCATGCCGCCGCCCATCGTGCGCCCGAACCCGGCCGCGGCCAGCGCGAGGACCAGCGCGGAGAAGCCGAGCGTGAACGCGACCGCCCCGACCCAGTCGAAGCGGCGGGCCCGCCGGCGGGGCAGCTCGGCCAGCGAAGGGCCGCCCAGACCAGCGCGACGGCGCCGGCCAGCCCGGTGACCCAGAAGATCGCCCGCCAACCCAGCAGCGCGGCGAGGTAGCCCCCGATCGGTGGTCCGGCGACGGTCCCGGCGAGCAGCGCTGCCCGCCAGATCCCCAACGCGCCACCGTGGCGGTGCTCGGGGACCTGCGCGATGATGAACACCATCGACAGCAGCGCGATCCCCCCACCCAGGCCCTGCACCAGCCGCAGCGCGAGGAACACCCCGAACCCGGACACGGCGACGGTGGCCAGTGACCCGGCCGTGTACAGGCCGAGCCCGACCAGCAGCACCCGCTTGTGCCCGTAGACCTCGCCGATCTTGGCGATGACCGGCATGACCACGGCGAAGGGCACCAGGTAGGCGATCACGCTGATCATCGCGGCCGGCTGCGGCACCCCGAACGACGCGGTGATCTCCGGGGCCGCCAGGTATGTCGCCGTCGAGCTCACGTTGGCCAGGAACGTCGCCAGCGACGTCACGCCGACGATGCCCGCCACACCGGCACGGCTGTTCGCCCTCGGTGTCAGATCCATCGGGGTCCTCCCTGCACGGCTGCGCTGAGCGTCGCTCAGTCGGACGGGGCGGGTCCGCCACCGTCACGCGATTCGCCGCGGACGCTAGAACCTTGCCCCAGGGTGAAGGTCAACTCGGCGGTCGGGTTTCACCCGGTCGAGCCTCGCCCGGTGGATGCGGTGGGCACCTCGAGGACGTGGCGGCCGACCTGTTCGCCCTGCTGCGGCCCGACGTCGATGGCCATCGGGTAGTGGATGCCGCCGTAGAGCCGGGAGGTCGCGGCCTCCTGGGCCGCGGCGTGGAACGAGGCGAAGCGGCGGTACGAGAACGACGCCCGCGGGGTGTGGTTGGTGTCGGTGAGAGGAACCACCCCGGCCAGCCCGGTGAGGACGGTGGCGGCGGCCCGGGAGGCCACCGAGTGCCCGGAGGTGTACTCGGGGAACACCGGGTTGCGGAGACGGGCACCTCGGCGTCGCGCGGGGTGGTGACCTCGGGGCTGGAGAACTCCGGGTGGGCGTGGTCGACGTAGAGCCGGGCGCCGTTGGTTGCGACCCAGGGCCGCCACCCCGGGTCGATGTGGGTCCGGATGATCGCGTCGGGGAGCAGCAGGTTGGTGCGGTACTTCTCGTGCCAGCCGGAGGTGAACGCATCGGCCAGCGCTGTGGAGCGACGGTCAAATGACAGCGCGGTCGCGCCGCCAGAACGACAGCGTGGCGCGGTGATGTACGTGGCAGACTGGTTCACCACCAGGATGCTCCTCGTCACTCCTTGCTGCCGGTGTTCAGGCCGGGGCGCGGCCGAGCAGGGTGGCGCGGCGGTAATACTCGTAAAGTCCGTCGAACAGGGGTGTGGTGTGGGTGAGGACGTCGTCGTCGGTGCACACCATCGACAGCGCGCGCAGTGCCACATCGAGCCCGGGGGCTTCGGGAGCGTCGAAGCGTTCGTCGTCCAGATCGGCCTCGTGCACGATCTCGGCGATCTTCCACAGCACCGGATCGACGAGCTGGTAGCGGCGCAGGATCGTCTCGAAGGTGCAGTCCCCGTCGAGGTGGCCAAGATCCACCCCGCGCATGTCGAACGGGGTCGCATCGGCGGGGACGTCGGCCGGGTCGGCGACGAAGACGAACTGTGCGTCACTGTCGATGTGGCGGCGGATCAGCCAGGCGCACGCGGCCCGGTCGATGTGCACGCCGGCCCGGGTTGTCCACTTCACCGGTCCACCTCCTCGGCTTCGGGTTGTGCAGGTTCTCGGATCTCCGCGGTGGCGGGGGCGATCAGTGCCTCGACCGCGGCCCGGGCGGCGTCGCGTTCGGGCGGGGGGAAGTAGTCGCGGCGGACGATCCGGCGCAGCTCGGCGCGCAGCCGCCGCGCCAGCGATGCCCGGCCCGCCTCATCCAGCCCCGCCCCGGCGGTGGCCTCGGCGGTGATCGCCTGGTACTCGGCGCCGCGCGCCGCGGCCATGGCCGTGGCCAGCTCGCGTTCTTGCTGCGCGGTGGCCGGCTGCGCGATCCAGATCCCCGCCGCACCCCCCGCGCCGAGTACCTCGTCGGCGATCCATTCCAGGTGCTCGCGGGTGCGGGGGTCGGCGGGCAGCGCGACGAGCCCGTCGGCGAGCTGGGCCACCCCGAGTCGGCGCAGCTTGCGCCACACCGCGATCCGCGGCGTGCTCGGCTCGCGTGGCAGCCGGTACTGCAGCATCACCCACTGCCCCACGCCGGCGGAGCCGCCACCGAGCCGACCCGAGCTCACCGCTCGGTCTTCGGTCCGAGCCCGAGCACCCGGGCCAACCAGTACAGCCCCGACAGTCCGATCAGGATGAACACGACGTCGTCGAGCGGGTCCGCAATCGGTTCCAGCGCCCGGTCGAGCACGTTGACGTCGGTGAGGAACGCCGCCCAGGCGAACGCCCCGATCAGCAGGAACACGAACGCCACCCAGTCCAGTGCGGTACGTGGCCGCATCTGTCACCACTTCCTTTCGTCTACCGGGTCAGCCGGTGGGGCTGACGTTGTGCGCGCGGACCGCGTCGCCCAGGGCCCCGGCAAGCTTGCCCGCGTCGTCGTTGGCCCAGAAGTGCATGTAGAACAGCCGAGGCTGGTCATCGAGGCTGTGGTTGTGCACCTCGACGATCTCGATGCCGCCCTCGCGCAGCGCCTGGATCACCGGCTGCACCTCCTCGGCGAGCATGGCGAAGTCGCCGTTGATCGCGGCCCGGCCCCCGCCGGTGGGCTGGAAGTTGATCGCCGTGGTGATGCCCATGCCGGGCGCGAGCACACCGTGCTCGCCGCTGATCGCCTCGTTGCGCTTGAACGAGAACTTGTAGATCCCGCCCTCGTTGCTGCCCTTGGTACCCAGCGCGGCGTCGATCGCGGCGGTGTCCAGCTCCGGTTCCGGTGTCGGCCCGGCCTCCGCCGGCGGAGGGGTGCTGGTCCGGTTCAGCGCCATCCGCACGGTCTGGGCCATCGCGACCGGGTCCGGGCCGGCGCCGTGGATGTGGCTCCACCACACCTGCGGCTCGTGGGCCAGCAGGTGCTTGTGCACCGCGGTCTGCGCCACCCCGCCGGCCTGCAACGCATCGGTCACTGGCGGCAGCTCCGCCTCGGTGACCACCAGATCGCCCATCATCACCACGGTGCCGTCGGGGTAGCGGGAGAACGCCGCGTAGGAGCCCAGCGCCAGCCCGGGCTTGATCTGCACGTCGTCGCTGCGCACCGACAGGTCATTGCGCGGGAAGCTGACCCGGTAGACCAGCCCGTCGTCTGATAGCTTGCCCGGCCGGCCCAGCGCCTGGGCCACCGGCTGCCAGTCCGCCTCGGTCGTCGCCATCGGCTGTGCCGTCCGCGAACCCTCGCTGTCGCCCGGCTGCGCCGCCGGCGTGGCCGGGCTTGTCGCTGGCGCCGGATCAGCACCGGAAGCGCTGCACCCGGTGACCACCAGCGCCGCTGCACCTACCACCGCCACCATCCGTCCTGCTCGCCTGCCACTGCCCACCGTCACCGGCCTCCTTCCGCTCCGCCTGAGCGATCACCCTCCCCGCCTACCCGTGAAACCACGGTTACAAAACGCGGTTCCAGCGTGTGCCACTCCAACGGGTGACCGGGGTTAGAGCAGGGCGGGGGCGACCACGGCGGCGGCCAGCCCGAGCAGGGCGCAGACGCCGAGGGTGCGGAGCATGGACCAGCGGAGCCGGAAGATCATCAGGAAGGCGGCGGTGGTGATGCCGATAGCCAGCGGTTGGACGGTGGCGAGGTCGGGGATCTGGAGCTGCACGGGCCCCCAGGTGGTGGCGCTGGTCTTGCGGTACAGGGTGTGCAGGGTGAAGTAGAGGGCCAGGTTGGCGATCACGCCGACCACGGCGGCGGTGATCCCGGTCAACGCCGCCGAGAGGGAGTGGTTGTTGCGCAGGCGCTCGATGTAGGGGGCGCCGAGGAAGATGAACAGGAAGCTGGGCACGAAGGTCACCCAGGTGACCAGCAATGATGCGATCACGGCGGCGACCCAGGGGTCGAGCGTGCCGGGATCGCGGAAGGCGCCGAGGAACGCGACGAACTGCACGACCATGATCAGCGGGCCGGGGGTGGTCTCGGCCAGGGCCAGGCCGCGCACCATCTCGCCGGGGGCGAGCCAGCCGTAGACCTCCACCGCGCGCTGGGCGACGAAGGCGAGCACGGCATAGGCGCCGCCGAACGTGACCAGCGCGGTCCCGGAGAAGAACAGGCCCTGCTCGGTCAGCACGCTGCCGGTGCCGGCGAGCACGGCCACCGCGACCAGCGGTGCGGCCCAGAGCAGCAGACCGATGGCGAGCACCCGGACAGTGCGGGCGGTGCTGGGTCGTTCGGCGTGCAGGGCGTCGTCGGGGATCAGCGGCTCCGGCCCGTCCGCCGCGTCATGATTGCCCCTGGGGCGCATCGTATGCGGCGCGAATCGACCCAGCGCCCAGCCGATCGCGGCCGCGGCGGCCACGACGACGGGGAAGGGCACGGCGAACACGGCCAGCGCGAGGAACGCCGCGACCGCGACCGCCACCAACGCAGGGTGGGCCAACGCCCGGCGCCCGACCCGGACCACGGCCTGGGCGACGATCGCGAGCACCGCCGGGGCCAGACCGGCGAACAGCGCCACGACCGCGGTGGTCTCCCCGAACGCGACATAGATCGCGGATAGGGCCAACAGCGCGAGCAGGCCGGGGAGGACGAACAAGGTGCCCGCCACTACCCCGCCGCGGGCGCCGTTGAGCAGCCACCCGACATAGATGGCCAACTGCTGGGCCTCCGGGCCGGGCAACAGCATGCAGTAGTTCAGGGCGTGCAGGAACCGCTTCTGACCGATCCAGCGCCGCTCGTCCACCAGCGTGCGCTGCATCACCGCGATCTGCCCGGCCGGCCCGCCGAAAGTCTGCAGCGAGATCAAGAACCAGGCTCGTACCGCGCTGCGGAACGGCACCAGATCCCGCACCGGCTCGGGCACCGCCTTCGCGGGTGGCGACTCGGCGCCGGTGGGGCCGTTCGGCTCGGACGAGCTCACGGACGAACCTCCCGTGGATCGGGCGTACTGCTTCAGGCAACAGCGGAGCATGCACCGTAACCATGGTTACATCGGGATTGCCAGCGGGGCGACGAGTGAGATCGCCCTCCTCGGCCATCAACCTTCCAACCCAGCCACTGCACGAGCGGGTCGGGGTGGCCGCGGTGACCCGCCCGGTCCGGCTCTGGCAAGACGGCGGACACGACACCGTCGCGCTCGGGCTGCTGGAGCGTCTGTACCAGGTACTCGACCTGCACCCGATGGAGCTGCTCCGCGCTCCCCAGCGCGTCGCCCAGCGCCGCGCCCTTGCCGTGCACGAGGTGGCGGGCGACGGCCAGGTCCTCAAAGCCGCGCTGGCCACCCTCACCGTGGCACCGGTGGCCGGACAGCATCCGCCCGCGGTCACCCGGGCCGCGCTGGCCGACGCGCTCGGGTGGCCGCTTCCCCGGCTGGCCGCAGCCATCACGGACCTCGACGCCACGCCATCAGCGGCGGCCGGGTTTCCGCCGTCGTCACCCCTCCGGGCACCGGGCCGGTCCGCTTGGGCTCCTCCATAAATTCTCCTCTCCTGGCCGGCGCTCGCTGTAGTCGGTGGTCGTGGCGGCGGCCCGCCCGGTCGGGTCAGGCGCCGGCCATTGCCCGGCACTGCTCGGCCGCGGCCCGGCAGGCCCGCGCACAGGCCTGGCAGCCTTCGGCGTCGTGGCGTTCGCACTCCGCGGCGCAGGCCTCACAGACCTCCACGCACAGCTGGCAGATCCGGGCGGCGAGCGGTGAGTTGCGGGCCAGCAGGGTCACGGCCAGCCGGCACAGCGCCGCGCAGTCCAGACACCGCTGCGCGCAGGCGGCCATCTCGGCGTTCCCGCTGGGGATGCAGCAGTTGTAGGCGCAGGCCTCGCAGGCCTGCGCGCACTCGGCGCACGCGTCGATACAGGCCTGGTCGGCCTCGGAGACGAGGGTGGTGGCCATCGGTGATCATTCCCTTCCTGTTCGCCGCGGCGCAGTTCGCCGCGATCGTCGGAGCCCTGTGGCGGCCCCGGGCGCCGGGTGGCGCTCGGGGCCGTCGGATTCGGTGTCCTCCGCCCGCTACCGCGCTCCCGGCCCCCGGTGGGCGTCGAGGGCCTGGTCGAGGTCGGTGTCGCGGATGAGCCCGTCGAGGCGGGTGACCTCGCGGCCGTCGCAAAGCAGCACGACGGTGGGGATGGACCGCACGTCGAAGGCGGCCGGGGTGTCCTGGTCGGTGTCGACGTCGATGCGGTAGCCGGTGAACTCGCCGGGGTGGCGTAGCGCGAACCGCTCCAGCCGGGGTTCCAGGGCGCGACACGGCGCGCAGGACAGCTGCCAGAAGTCCAGCAGCACCAGCCCGGGTGTGCCCAGCGCGGCCTCCGGCGCGGGATGGTCGAGGATCGGGAAGGACGACACGAGGTTCTCCTCTGGTCGATCGCGGCGGGAAGGGTGGGTGTGGGTGCCCACCCGTGGCTGACCGTCAGGCGTGTTCCTCGGTGGTGTCGGCGGCGGGCCGGCGTCCGACGCTGGCGATCGCGTCGAACAGCAGTGACGGGCGCCCGCCGATGGAGTTGATGAAGATGGCGGTGACCGAGGCGGCCATGGCGACCATCGCCCACACCGGGTACACCAGCCCGGTCGTGGCCAGCGGGATACCGATTCCGTTGAAGGTGAACGCCAAAGCCACGTTCTGTCGGGTGCGGCGGTAGGCCGAGCGGGACAGGTCCCGCGCGGCGAGCACGGCGTGCAGGTCGTCGCGGACGATGATCACGTCGGCGGACTCCACCGCGATGTCGGTGCCTCCGCCCATGGCGATCCCGACGTCGGCCTGCATGAGTGCGGGGGCGTCGTTGATGCCGTCCCCGACCATCGCCACCCGGGCGTCGCCGGTCTGGAACTCGCGCACGATCTGCGCCTTGCCCTCGGGCAGCACCCCGGCCCGGACGTCGTCGATGCCCAGCTGCGCGGCGATGTGCGCCGCGGCCTGCGGGGTGTCCCCCGTCACCAGTACCGGGGTCAGTCCGCCGGCGCGCAGCTGCGCGACGGCCGAGGCGGCGTCAGCGCGGATCTCGTCGCCCAGCGCGATCACCCCGAGCGCGGCGCCGTCGACGGCGACCGCGACGACGGTGCGTCCGGCGGCTTCCAGCCGGGTCACCGCATCGCTGAGCGGGGCCAGGTCGATGCCGCGGTCGGTGACGAACTGCGGGCGCCCGACCAGCACCTCACGTCCGGCGACCCGGGCGGTGACCCCGAACCCGGTCACCGAGGTGAACTCCTCCGCGGCCGCGACGGTGAGCCCGCGCTGCTGCGCGGCGTCGACGACAGCCCGGGCCAGCGGATGCTCCGAGGGCGACTCCGCCGCGGCCGCCACGGCCAGCAGCTCCTCCTCGGAGCCGATCGCCTGCAGCTCGCGGACGGCGGGGCGGCCCTCGGTGAGCGTGCCGGTCTTGTCCAGCAGCACCGTGGCGACCTGCCCGAAGGTCTGGAACGCCTCCCCGGTGCGCATGATGATGCCCCGGTCGGCGGCCTCGCCGGCGGCGCGGACGATGGCCAGCGGGGCGGCGATCCCGACCGCGCAAGGGTAGCCCATCACCAGCACGCCGATCGCGGCGAACACCGCGCGCCGCACGTCGGGCTCCCCGACGATCAGCCAGCTACCGAGCAGCCACCCCAGCAGCGCCAGCGCGGACACGATCAGCACGGTCGGGGTGTAGACCCGCAGCACCCGGTCGACCAGGTGCAGGATGCCAGGCTTGAGCGCGCGGGCGTCCTCGACGTGGCGCACCACCTGGGCCAGGAAGCTCTCCGTCCCGACCCGGGTCGCGGTCACCAGCAGGCTGCCGGCGCCGTTGATCGAACCGCCGATCACCTCGGCGCCCGGGCCGCGCTCGACCGGCACCGGTTCCCCGGTGACCAGCGACAGGTCCACCGTCGAGTAACCCTCGCCGACCTGCCCGTCGACCGGGATCCGTTCCCCGGGCCGCACCCGCACCATGTCCCCGGCGCCGACCCGGGCGATCGGGAGATCATGCTCGACGCCGTCGTGCACGACGCGAGCGGTGTCGGGCTGCAGGTCCAGCAGCTTGCGCACCGCCTGGCTGGAGCGGGTCTTGACCAGCAGCGAGAGCCACTCGGAGAAGATGTGGTAGTTCGCGACCAGCACCGTGACCGCGAAGAACGGCGCGGTCGGATAGTCGGGGAACACCCCGGCCAGCCCGATGACCCCGCCGGCGATCCCGGCGAACGCGCCCACCTCCAGCAGCACGTGCTGGTTGAGGATCCGTCGCCGCGCGGCCTGATACGCCATCCGCAGGATGTGCGGCGCGATCCCGAACACCACCACCAGCGCCAGCGCCCCGGTCATCCAGCCCGCCGCGAGGTCTGAGATCAGGCCGAGCTCACGCCCGGCATAGGCGAGGCCGGCGGGGACGAGGATGCCCACCGCCCCCAGCGCCGCACGGGCCCGCCCGGCCGGGCGCAGAATCGCGTAGGACACCGGCACCATCAGCGCCACCACCGACGCCGGCACCAGCAGCGACCAGATCCCCGAGACCTCCAGGATCAGCGCGATCGCGGTGATGCTGGCCGCGACCGATCCGAGCAGCCGTGTGCCCTCGCGGACGAGGTCGGCCTCCTCGTCCTCGAACGGGCGCAGCTTGTGCGGGTCGTAGAGGTCGTAGCCGATGTCGCGCAGCGTTCCCAGGATCTCCTCGGGGGCGATCACGCCGGGCTCGTAGTCGATCAAGGCCTGTTCGTGGGTCAACGAGACCGCGACCTGGCCTACCCCGGGCATCCGGCCCAACGCCTTCTCGATGGTGCCGGTGCACAGCGAGCAGTGCAGCCCGGCGATCCGGGCCCGGATCCGCGCGTGCCCCTCGGTGCTGCTCGGCTCCTCCGCCCACAGAGTCTCGGTGCCGGTGGTCTCGGGGGTCGCCGTCATCGCGGGCCAGCCGTGTCGGCCGGGTCGTCGTCGCGGATGGTGTAACCGGCCAGGATGATCCGCTCCCGCACCGCGACCGGGCCAGTGGTCTGCGGGTCGAACCGCACCGCCACCTCGCCCGTGTTGTGGTCCGCGGTGACCTCGCGGACCCCGTCGACCCGGCGCAGCGCGGTCCCGATCCGCTGCTCGCAGCCGCTGCATGTCATGCCCTCGACCTGCAGAGTCGTCTTCGTCATGGTCTCTGCCACGTTCATCGCCTCCTGGTAACAACGTCGCTTGTCAGCGCGGTTGCCCCGACCGTAGAACCTTGACCCTGGGGTAAGGTCAAACGATGACGACAAGACCACGCGGGGAAACACCGGTGGAGCTCGTGACCGTCGGCCGGGCCGCCGCGCTGACCGGGCTGAGCCCGAAGGCCGTGCGGCTCTACGAACGCAAAGGGCTACTGCCCGAGGCCGAACGCACCGAATCGGGATACCGCCTGTTCACCGCCGACGACCTCGCCGTACTGCACTTCATCCGCCAGGCCAAGACCCTCGACCTCACCCTCGACGAGATCAAGGACGTGCTGGACCTGCAACGCTGCGGGGAGCAGCCCTGCGAGCGGGTCACCGGCATCCTCGACGCCCACATCGCCGGGATCGACCGGAAACTCGCCGACCTGCGCCGGCTGCGCCGCTCCCTGCTGGCCGCGCGCCGCGCCGCCGGCACCGCCCGCCGCGACGGCCACGACGCCGTGGTCTGCCAGATCATCGAGAACGCACCGGCCGAACCTGTCCGCGCGTGACCCGCGCCCCGTCGCCCCGGGTCGGGCTGCGCACGGTGTTCGCCCAGCCCGGCTACCGCCGGTTGTGGTCCGCGCGCACCGTGTCCCAAGCCGGGGACGTGTTCGCCACCGTGGCACTCACGCTGCTCGTGTACGACCTGACCGGCTCCGCGCTCGGCGTCAGCGCGGTGGTGTTCGCCGAGATCGTCCCGGTCCTCGCACTCGCCCCTTTCGCCGGGACACTGGTCGACCGGCTGCCCCGGGTCGCGGTGATGGTCGTCGCGGACCTGTGGCGCGCCGTGCTGGCCGCCTCGTTGCTCCTGGTCGGGGACAGCGTGGTCGCGGTCTATGCGATCGCGTTCGGGCTCTCGGTAGGCGCGGTGCTGTTCAACCCCGCCGCCAACAGCGCCCTGCCAACACTGGTGAAGGACGAGGAGCTCGTGGCCGCGAACAGCGGCATCTGGACGGCCGCGGTGCTGTCGCAGATCGCGCTGGCCCCACTCGCCGGGATCCTCTACTCAGCGCTCGGTGCCGCACCCGCGTTCGGGATCAACGCCGCCAGCTTCGCGCTCAGCGCCCTGCTGCTCATCGGGCTACGGCTCCCCGCCACCCCCGCACCCACCCAGCGCCACGGTTTCTTCGCCGACGCCGCCGCCGGCGTCCGGCTCCTGCTCGCCGACCCGCTGCTGCGCGCACTGGGCGCCGGGCAACTCCTCGCCGCCCTGTCCGCCGGCGCGACCAGCGCACTGCTCGTGGTCCTGGCCCGCGACCACCTCGCCCTGGCGCCCAGCGGCTACGGGCTGCTCCTGGGCGCGATCGGGGTCGGCGCCGTACTCGGACCGTTCCTGCTCACCCGCCTGGTCAGCGACCCACGGCGACCCGTGTTCGTGTTCGGGCCCTACGTCCTGCGCGGCGTGGTCGACCTCGTGCTCGCCACGTTCACCGCGCTGCCACTCGCGCTGATATCACTCGCCGTGTACGGGATGGGCACCTCCAGCGGCGCGGTCACCTTCAACTCGCTGCTCCAGACCCACACCCCCGCCGAGGCCCGCGGCCGGATCTTCGCCAGCTTCGACGTGTTCTGGCAACTCGGCCGGCTGATCTCCCTGCTCGTCGGCGGGCTACTCGCCGCCGCGATCGGCATCCAGTCCGTCTACTACCTCGGCGGCGCACTCCTGCTCCTCGCCGCCGCCATCGGATGGCACGGCGCACGCGCCGCGGGAGCGACGCCGAACGAGGCCACCGGCCCGGACAGCAGGTAGCGCGTGTGCTGCAGTCGCGAGGGCAGCACGCGGGACGCCATCGACCTTGCGACGCTGCTCGCGACACGGTCCCGCGTCCGCAACATCATCTTCTACACGGCATAGTAGATGCGTGGTTCGGTCCGCCGGGTCCACTCGACCGAGAGGAGCCCGCCATCCGCACCGACCAGGCGTCGCCGACCGAACCGGCCCTCACCGATCGGGTGGCCCGGCCCGCCCTGTCGATGCCCGTGACGCTGGTGCTTGCGGCGAGCGCTGGCGGACTGTGGGCCCTGGGCGCTCAGCCGCGGGGTTGGTGGCCGCTACTACCGCTCGGGGTGGCGGTGCTGACGGTGGCCCTGCACGGACAGCACCTGCGCGCCCGGCTGCTGATCGGCGCCCTGGCCGGCGCCGTGCTCTACGGCAGCACGCTGGCATGGCTGACCGGTTTCGCGGTGGCCGGCTACGTGGGTATCGCCGTGCTCGAGGCGCTGCTGCTGGCCGTGGCCGTCGGGTCGGTGCCGACCGCCCTCTCCGGCCGGTGGTCGGGAGGCTGGTGGTCGATGCCCGCCTGGCTGGTGCTGCTCGACGCCGCCCAGACCCGGTTCCCGTTCGACGGCTTCCCACTGCCGGCCCTGGTGCACAGCCAGCTCGACGGCCCGTTCGCCCTCGCCGCACCACTGGGCGGATCCCTGCTGGTCACCGCGACGGCCGCCGCAGCGGGCGTCGGCCTGGCCATCTTCATCGCGATCGACCGTTCGCGGCGCCACATCCGGGCCGACGAAATCGACCTGCTGCGCGGCTGACCAGAAACAGCAACACCATCCTCCGGACCGACACCTCGACGGC
>JBQTJE010000149.1:0-17019 GCA_052387455.1 Pseudonocardia sp. | reverse complement strand
TGGCGGCGGTGGTGCAGGCGGTGATCGCGATCGAGGAGCACTACGGCTATCCGGTCGACGTCGAGTGGGTCATCTCCAGGCACCGCCGGGCGGGCGACCCGGTGTGCATCGTCCAGTCGCGGCCGGTCACGGTCGTCGCGCAGGAGGCGGCGGCCACCGCCTACGACCCGGTGGCGCTGGCGCAGAAGTACGTGTTCAGCGGCAAGCAGATCCCCGGCCGGTAGCCCTTTCCAGGAGTGCCCTACCTGATACCCTATATCGGGTGCGCAAGACGAGTGTGTACCTCGACGACGACGATGTCCGACGGCTCGCGATGATCGCCGAGATGGAGGGGGAGTCGCAGGCCGAGGTGCTGCGCAAGGCCATCCGCGCCTACGTTCCCCGGCCCCGCGGGGCGCGGCGGTTCGCGCTGGACGGCGTGGGAGAGGGGCCGGGGGGTTCGGTGGCCGACCTCGATGAGCGGGAGCTGCTGCGCGGTTTCGGGGAATGACCCTGCTCGTCGACGCTGCGCCGCTCGTCGCCCTGGCCGACCGGCGGGATCCGGCGCGCGCTGCGGTGCGTGCCGCGCTGGAGGCGGAGCCGGGGCCGCTGGTGATCGCGGCCCCGGTCACCGCCGAGATCGACTACCTGCTCGGAAGGCGGGTTGGCCGCGCGGCACGGCACGCCTTCCTCGACGACCTCGCGACGGGCAACTTCGTCGTCGAGGGCCTCGATGCCGCCGATCATGCGGCCGCCGTCGCGCTCGACCGGCGCTACGCCGATCTCGATCTCGGCCTGGCCGACTGCGCGACGGTGGTACTCGCGCAGCGCCTGGCGACCCGGCGGGTCCTGACCTTCGACCGACGGCACTTCGGGGCGGTGGCGCCGTTGCAGGGTGGCGCGTTCGAACTGCTGCCGTGACGGCCCTCGGACGACGATCAAGCAACGCCGACCGGCGGGTCAGGGGCAGGTGCGCGGGCCGGTCAGCTCCGGGCGGCCCGGCGAGGTGATCGTGGCCGGCAGCAGGCAGCCGCGCACCGCTCCGTCGGGCTCGACGACGAACTGCGCCACCGCCGTCCGGGCACTGTCCGGGGCCAGCTTCGGCCACACGAAGTTGCCCAGCCCCCAGGCGATCGGGCGGTCGCGGTAGGTCTCCAGCGGCCCGAGCCGGTGCTGGTGGTGGCCGAAGATCCCGTCCGCACCGGCGTCGATCATGGCGCGGGCGCGGAGCACGTCGTCGGGCTGCGGGCGGGTGTCGAGCTCCTTGCCCCAGTGGATCGTGACGAACACGAGGTCGGCCACGACGTCGGCGGCCCGCACCGCCTCGACCATGCGCTCGGTGTCGTCGCCGCTCGCCATCCCGGCCCGCGACGGGGTGGCGAGCCAGTCCGCGGCCGGGACGACCCCGCCGAAGCCGAGCACCGCCACCGTCCAGCCGCGGCGCTCCAGCACGGCCGGGGTGTTCGCCGCGCGCTCGTCGGCGCCCACCCCGACCGGGGCGATCCCGGCGCTGTCGAGCTGGAAGACCGAGTCGAGCATCGCGGCCTGCCCGTAGTCGCGGACGTGGTTGTTGGCGAGGTTCGCGACGTCCACCCCGGCGGCCTTCGCCGCGGGCAGCGCGGCCGGGTCGCAGCGGAAGTTGAACTCCTTCGGGTCGATCTCGCCGAGCGCCGAGACCGGGCATTCCAGGTTGACGATCGTCAGGTCGTCGGCGGCGAACAGGCCGTCGAGCCCGGACCAGGCGTGGTCGTGACGCCCGCGCAGGGCGGGGATGTAGGCCGGGTCGAGGTTGACGTCACCGGTCCCGTGCAGCACGAGCCGCCCGCGGACCGGCTGCGTGCCGGGCTCGGCGACCACGCCCGTGCCCGCGGTGACGACCTGCCCGGCCGGGACGGGCGCGGCGCAGGCGGCGCCGAGCGAGGCGGTGCCGAGCGCCAGCGCGACCGCGCACAGAGCGGCTCTCACCCGGACGAACCTAGCGGGCTAGGCTCGGCGACCGTGACCGTACCCGCCGACGGGCTGGTGGCCGTCGTCAAGCGCGACTGCCCGACCTGCTGGCTCGTCGAGCCCGTGCTCGCGGCGCTGCCCGGGGTCGTCGTCTACTCCCAGGACGACCCGGCGTTCCCCGCGTCGGTGCCTGGGGTGCGCGACGACACCACGCTGGACGTCAGCCTCGCGCTCGACGTCGAGACCGTGCCGACGCTCGTCCGGTTCGCGGGCGGCGCGGAGGTGGGACGTGCGCAGGGCTGGCTGCGGACGGACTGGGAGGCGCTGGCCGGCGTCGAGGGCCTCGGGCCCGGCCTGCCGGAGCACCGGCCGGGCTGCGGGTCGCGCACGCACGATCCCGAGCTCGCCGACGAGCTGCTGGTACGCAGCCGCGGCCACGAACTGGCGGCCCGGCGCGTCGGGCTGAGCCTGCTGGAGGACGAGGCCGAGGCGCTGCACGACCGCGGCTGGACCGACGGCCTGCCGGTGGTCGCACCCACCCCGGCGCGGGTGCTGCGGATGCTGGCGGGCACCACGCGGGCGCCCGGCGACATCGTCGCGGTGGTGCCGCCGACACTCACCGAGGTCACCGTCGAGAAGGTGGCCGTCAACGCCGTGCTGGCCGGGTGCCGCCCGGAGTACCTGCCGGTGGTGCTCGCGGCGGTCGAGGCGGCGTGCACCGGCGAGTTCAACGCGCACGGCCTGCTCGCCACCACCTGGGGTGCGGCGCCCGCGATCGTCGTCAACGGCCCGGTCGTGCGCGAGATCGGCATGAACGCCCGCGGCAACGCCCTGGGCCAGGGCAACCGGGCCAACCTCACGATCGGTCGGGCGCTTCAGCTCGTGATCCGCAACGTCGGCGGCGGGCGGCCGGGCGGGGTCGACCGGGCCACCCTCGGGCATCCGGGCAAGGTCGGGTTCTGCTTCGCCGAGGACGAGGACGGCTCGCCGTGGGAGCCGTTGTCGGTGGCCCGCGGGGTGGCGCCCGGCGCCTGCGCGGTCACGGTGTTCGCCGCGGAGGGGCCGCGCGGGATCGCCGACCAGATCTCGCGCACGCCGGAGTCGCTGGCGCGCTCGCTCGCCGCCGGGCTGCGCTCGGTCGCGCACCCCAAGCTGCCGGTCGCGTTCGACGCCACGCTCGTCGTGTGCCCCGAGCACGCGCGGGTGTTCGCGCAGGCCGGGTGGTCCCGGGCCGACCTGGAGGAGGCGCTCGCGGAGGCCTTGCTGCTGCTCCCCGCGGAGATCGCCCGCGGGGCGGGCGGCATCGAGGAGGGCGTGCCCGTGGGCGCGGTGAGCGGCCCGGTGCCGAAGTTCCGGCCCGGCGGGTTGCTGGTCGTGCACGCCGGCGGGGCAGCGGGGATGTTCTCCGCGGTGATCGGTGGCTGGGTCGGCGGGCCCGGCGGCAGCCAGCCCGTGACGAGAGAGGTGGGGCCATGGACCTGACCGCAGCGACGACGGCGCTGATCGTGCTCGACCCGACCGACGAGCGGGCCGCGGCGCACCGCGAGCCCCTGGCCCGGCCCGGATCGCTCGACGGGCTGCGGGTGGGGCTGCTCGACATCTCCAAGGCGCGCGGGAACGTGTTCCTCGACCGGATCGCCGAGCTGCTCGCGCAGCGGGGGATCGCGGCGCGCCGCTACACCAAGCCGACGTTCGCCAAGCCGCTGGCGCCCGACCTGCGCCGGGAGATCGGCACGCAGTGCGACGTGGTGATCTCCGCACTCGCCGATTGAGGCTCGTGCACGTCGTGCAGTGTGCACGACTTCGTCGCCCTGGAGGCTGCGGGCGTGGTCGCCACCTACGTCGCGTCCACCGAGTTCGTCGAGGCGGGCGCGGCGCAGGCCGCAGCGCTGGGGTACGAGAGGGTGCCGGCGGTGTTCGTCGCGCACCCGATCCAGGACCGCACCGACGCCGAGCTGCACGCGCTCGCCGACGCCGCGTTCGACGACATCCTGGCAGCGGTCACGAGCTGAGGTCCGCGGAACTGTCGGGGTGCCTCGCCATGACGTGAACCCGTCGCGTTCGACCTGGCCGCCCTCGTCGCGGACGGCTGAGCCGCCGATCCGTCAGGCGGTGGCCGCGGCGGCCAGCTTCGCCAGCACCCCGTCGATCACACCGGCGACCTTCGTGAGCTGCTCGTTGCCGCGCCCCTCCAGGATCGGGGTGAACCGGTCGTAGGAGACGTGCGTGGCGCCGTCCGCGTCCTCGTACACGAGGATCTTGGTCGGCAGGTAGAGGCCGACGTCCGGGCCGCCCGCGGCGAGCAGCTTGCTCGCGGTGAGGGGGTTGCCGATCACGAACAGCTTGGCGCGCATCGGCGTGCCGGCCAGCGTCAGCACCCGGCCCCAGTCCAGGAACGCCACCTCGATGAGGTTGCTGCGTCCGGCCATCGCCGACATCTCGGCGGTGTAGTCGTCGAACGTGGCGCTGGACGCGAGCCGGTCCATGAGGGTCGCCGTGCTCGCCTTGCCCAGCTCGGCCTGGAGGTCCTTGACGACGGTGTCGAACGGTTTGTCCGTCGCGATGTCGACGCGGACGCCCGAGTAGCCGGTCTGCACCGGTGCGGTTGCCATGCGCGGAACACTACGGCGTGATCACGGCTGCGACCGGGCGAGGTCGTACGGTCGGCGACATGCCGAAGATCACCGTCAACGGGTTGGACCTCCACGTCGTCGTCGAGGGCGACGGACTTCCGGTCGTACTGCTGCACGGCTTCCCCGACTCCGCGGCGCTGTGGCGCCACCAGCTCCCGGCGCTCGTCGCGGCCGGACACCGGGTCGTCGCACCGGACCTGCGCGGGTTCGGGGCGTCGGCCCGGCCCACCGACGTCGACGCCTACCGGATGGGCGTGCTCGTCGGCGACGTGCTGGGCATTCTCGACCGGCTCGGGATCGAGCGGGCCGCTGTCGTCGGGCACGACTGGGGTGCCGGGCTGGGCTGGACGCTCGCGTCGCTCGTACCGGAACGGGTCACGCGGTTCGCGGCGCTGTCGGTCGGTCACGCGTCGGGCTACCTCTCGTCGATGCGCCAGCGCCAACTGTCCTGGTACATGCTGTGGTTCCTGTTCGAGGGCGTCGCCGAGGAGGCCCTGCCCCGCGACGACTGGGCGTTGCTGCGCGAATGGCTCGGCTCGCCCGTCGACCTGGACCGCTACGTCGTCGACCTCGCCCGCCCCGGGGCGCTCACGGCCGCCCTCAACTGGTACCGGGCCAACATCACGCCCGGATCCTTCGGGCGGCCGCCGAGCCTGCCGCCGGTCCGCTGCCCGGTACTCGGCGTCTGGGGCGAGGACGACGTCGCCTGCGGCGAGGAGCAGATGGTGGGGTCGCAGGCGCACGTAGCGGGACCGTGGCGCTACGAGCGCGTCGCCGCCGCCGGGCACTGGATCCCGCTGGACGCCCCGAACGTGGTGTCGGCACTGCTGGTCGAGTTCCTCGCCGGACAGCAGGCCGGGTAGCTCGCCGCGTGGTCAGCCCTCGCCGCGGGCGTGGGCGCGCAAGCGCTCCGACATGCTCTGCGTCGCGGGGGCCTCCCCGACGTCGGCGAACCACGCCCCGTCCCGCTCGACGACGGGGTAGACGCGCAGGTCGTACATCCGCAGGTTGGCGCAGGCACCGGTCTCCAGGTCGAACTTGAACCAGTGCCACGGGCACACGAGCGTCTTCTCGTCGCGGATGGTGCCCTCGACCAGGGGGCCCTTGTTGTGCGGGCACCGGGCGGCGGTGACGTGCAGCCGCCCGGCCACCGCGAACACGGCGAACTCGCGCCCGTCCGGGGACGTGACGAGCCAGGCGGTGCGACCGTCCGGCTCGCCCAGCGGGATCAACACGGCGACCTTGGCATCAGCGCCTCCCCGAGTCCCGCAACGCCGCCAGCGACTCCCCGCCGACGAACCAGAGCTCGGGCTCGCACTCGGTGAGCACCACCCGGATCGACTCGCGCTTCGCCCCGATCGCCGCCTCGGCCGCGTCGGTGAGCGCCTTCGCGAGCGCCGTGAGCTGCTCGGGTGTGCGGCCCGCCCCGATGGTCACCTGGATCAACGGCATGTTCGGCTCCTCACGCGCAGGCCAGCTCGACGGTGCCGAGCCGGTCGATCGATGCCACCACGACGTCGCCGGGCGCGACGGGTTCGGCGACCGTCAGCGCCCCGGAGAGCACCACCTCACCCGCCCGCAGTCCCTCGCCGTCGGCGGACAGCGCCCGGGCCAGCCACGCGACCGCGGCGGCCGGGTGCCCGAGCGACGCCGACCCGGAGGCGGTCGCGACCACCTCGCCGTTGCGCTCCAGCACCACGCCGACCAGTCGCAGGTCGATGCCCGCGGGCGGGACCGGCGAGCCGACGACGTAGCGGCCCGCGGAGGTGTTGTCGGCGACGACGTCGGCCATGGTGAAACGGTAGTCGCGGTAGCGGGAGTCGAGGATCTCGATCCCGACGGCGACGCTCGCGGTGGCGGCGAGCACGTCGGCCGCGGTGACGGCGGGGCCGGCGAGGTCGCGGCCCAGGGTGAACACGATCTCCGGCTCGGCCCGCGGCGCGATCAGCTCGCCGAGGTGCACCGGCGCCCCGAGGTCGACGGCGTGCGCGGCGGCGAGGAACCCGTACACCGGCTCGCCGACACCCACCTGCTTCTGCTTGGCCCGCGAGGTGACGCCGAGCTTCCAGCCGGCGAGCGGCCCGGCCTGCTCGCGCAGCACCCGCTGCACGGCGTAGGCGGTGGGCACGTCCAGGTCGGGGACGTCGTCGCTGAGCTGGTCGATGGCGGCGCGGTCGGCGGTGGCCTTGACCAGCCGCCCCGCGAGCTCGTGCACGTCGGTCATCAGCTCGTCCTCTCGGAAGTCCCGGCGGTGACCCGGATCGTGACCGGTCCCAGCCGGTCGAACTCGGCGCGGAACACGTCGCCCGCGCGCATCGGGACGGCGGCGTGCAGGGCGCCGGTCATGATGATGTGGCCCGGCTCCAGCGCGACCCCGCTCTCGCCGAGGGTGTTGGCCAGCCACGCGACGACGGCCACCGGGTCGCCCAGCGCGGCGGCGCCCGCCCCGGTGTCCACCAGCTCACCGTTGCGGGTGAGCGTCATCCCGATCAGCCGGGTGTCGAGGCCCTCGATCGGCACGAGCCGCGACGACATGGCGAACGCGCCGTTGGCCGCCAGGTCGGCGACGGTGTCGGCGAGCTTGATCCGCCAGTCGGCGATGCGCGAGTCGACGATCTCCATGCCGGCCACGGCACCGGCGATGGCGCGCCGGGCGTCCAGCACGCTGACGCCCGGGCCGGCCAGCCGCTCGCCGAGCACGAACAGGATCTCCGCCTCGATCTTGGGCTGGATGAAGCGGGACAGCGGGATCTCGTCGCCGTCGCGGTACATCGTCGAGGCGAGCACGGGGCCGTGGTCGGGGGAGTCGATGCCGATCAGGCGCTGCATCGCCTTCGAGGTGACGCCCACCTTGTGCCCGACGATCCGGTCGCCGTCGGCGAGGATCAGCGGGACGAGCTCCTGCTGGATCGCATAGCCGTCGGCCATCCCCAGCGTGGGGTCGGCGTCGGTGAACGGCGGGATCGGCACCCGGGTGCGCCGGGCCTCGTAGAGAGCGCGCGCTTTCGCGGCGGCATCGGTCACGGGCATCGGGACTCCTCTTCTCAGGCCTGACGTGCGGTCTCCGGCGCCCAGCCGAGGCGGCGGCTCACGGCCTCGCCCGCCTCCACCAGTGCCCGGGCGATCCGGCGGCGGGGCACCGCTCCGAACCGGGCGACCGGCGCGCCGATGCTGATCGCGGCCACGACCTCGCCGTGCACGTCGCGGATCGGGGCGGCGATGGACGCGACGCCGATCTCCCGCTCGTTGATCGCCTCGGCCCAGCCTCGTGCGCGGACGTCGCCGAGCTCGGCGCGCAGCGCGTCGGGGGCGGTGATGGTGTGCGGGGTCAGCGCGGTGAGCACCGCGCGGGCGAGGAACCGCTCGCGTTCGGCGTCGGGGCGGTGGGCGAGCAGCACCTTGCCGCTGGACGTGCAGTGCGCGGGCACCCGGCGTCCGGTCTCGGTGAACAGCCTCAGCGTGTGCGCGCTCTCCAACCGGTCGACGTAGACGACCTCGTCGCCGTCGAGCACCCCGACCTGCGACGACTCCCCGGTCTGCGCGCGCAGGTGGGCGAGCACCGGGCCGGCCGCGGCGTGCAGGTCGAGGTGCACCTTGACGGCCTCGCCCAGCTCGAACATCACGATGCCGAGCCGGTAGCCGCCGGTGTGCGGGTCCTGCTCGACGAGGCCCTCGCCGACCAGCGTGGCCAGCAGCCGGTGCACGTTGGACTTGCCGAGCCCGAGCCGGCGGGCCAGCTCGGAGACCCCGATCGACTCCTCGCGGGTGAGGAACGACTTGAGCAGCCGCGCGGCGTTGCGGACCGTGGACAGCGTCGCGTCGCTCACCGACGCCCGCCGTCCAAGATCGTCAGGATCGGGACATGACGTGCGTATGTGCACCGCATGTCCCGATCCTGGCGATCATGACGCGTCATCGGCCGGCCCCGACGTGGGCGAGCAGGGCTTTGCGCACCGCGTCCGGGTCGGGGTCGGGAGAGGCGGCCAGCTCGGCGACGGCGGCGTCGCGCGGCGCGATCGCCCGGGCCAGCAGCGCTTGCGCCCGCGGCAGCCCGGCGTGCGCGGCGCCCTCCAGCTCGTCCACCAGTCGCTCACGCCCGCGCACCCGCGACCGGATCGTCTCGAAGTCGCGCGCGGCCCGGGAGTCGCTGCTGGCCAGCCCCGACCCGACGTGCCCGGCGTGGTGGGCGGTGAGCCCCGACCCCGGCTGCGTCACGAGGTGGTAGGCGACGGTGGCCAGCCCGAGGGCATGGCGGACCTCCGCGAACGCCGGTCCGCCGCCCTCGTCGATCAGGCCCAGCGCGGGCACCACCACCGGGTCGTAGAACCGCAGCGTCCAGCCGAACCCGGGAAGCCCGCCCACCACCTCGACCTCCTGGCCGCGCAGCGGACCCAGTGTCTCCCGGGTGCCGATGAGGTGCAGGTTCTTCGCCCCCGCGGCCACGACGGTGAGCGCGCCACCGGTCAGCAGCGTCATCCGTCCGCGGACCGCGGGCGGGAACGTGTCGGCCTGGGCGAGGTATGCGCGGTGCACCTGCTCGACGTAGGCGGCCACGGCGGCGCGCATGTCGAGGGGATCCGGCATCGGCGGGCTCGCGTTCTGCTATTCGGAACGGCAGGTCTTCTTCCCGGAACGCTAGGCGGGCTACCGTCGGTTGGTCAAGCAACCCACAGGGGTGACACGCATGGGGATCCTCCGCCTCGCCCACGTCGACGTCCGCACGCCCGACCTCGATCTCTCCGCCGCCTACTACACCGAGGTCATGGGCCTGCAACAGGTGCGGCGCACCGAGGATGCGGTCTACCTCAAGTGCTGGGACGAGGAGGACCACCACTCGCTGCGCATGCGCTACCACCCCCGGACGGGGCTGGACTCGTTCACCTTCCGGGTGGAGGCCGAGGACGACCTGCACGAGTTCGAGAAGCGCGTCGAGGCCTACGGCTGCCCCACGACCCGGGTGTCGCGCGGCGAGGAGATCGGGCAGGGCGAGTCGCTGCGCTTCGAGGTGCCGTCCGGCCAGATCATGGAGCTGGTCTGGGACCTGGAGAAGACCGGCAACGCGCTGGGCAAGCACAACCCGGCGCCCGTCCCGCCGCCCGGGACGCTCAAGGGCATCGCGCCGCCCCGGATGGACCACATGCTCGTCAACGCCGAGGAGGTCGGCGAGGCGTGCCGGTTCTTCACCGAGATCCTGGGCATGCGGCTGACCGAGCAGCTCCTCGACGGCAACGGCCACCAGCTCGGCATCTGGCTCGCCGGGCGCACCAACTCCCCGCACGACATCGCGATCGTCAACGGCCCCAACGGCGCGCTGCACCACTGGGCGTACTGGCTCGACGACTGGGACCACATCCGCAAGGCCGCCGACACGCTCGCCTACAACGGCGTGCAGATCGACCAGGGCCCCACCCGCCACGGCGTCACCCGCGGCAACACCATCTACTTCTTCGACCCGCTCGGCATCCGCAACGAGGTCTTCACCGGCGGCTACTGGGTGGACCCCGACCACGAGATCATCACCTGGACCGAGGCCGAGTTCGGCAAGGGGCTGTTCTACTACGAGAACGTCATCAGCCAGCGCTTCCTGAGGATGCACACATGAGCGACCGGATCCTGCGGCTGCAGCACGTCGAGGTGCGGGTGCCCGACCTGGAGCTGTGCACCGCCTACTACACCGAGGTGCTCGGGCTGATCGAGACCGCCCGCGACACCTGGCAGGGCGCGGATCGCGTCTTTCTGAAGTGCTGGGACGAGCACGAGCACCACTCGGTGATCCTGCGCCAGGCGCCCACCTACGGCCTGGACCACATGTCGTTCAAGGTCGCCGAGCGGGGGGACCTCGACCACTTCACCGCGACGCTCGAAGCCGCGAGCGTGCCCGTCAAGCGGTACGCCGCCCGGGAGCTGGGCCCGGGCTGGGGCGAGGCGATCCGGTTCGACGCGCCGTCGGGGCACGTCGTCGAGCTGGTGCACGGCATGGAGCGGCTGGGGAACATGCTGCCGCTGACCAACCCCGCACCCCGCCCGCAGGACCTCGTCGGCATCGCGCCGCCGCGGCTGGACCACGTGTTCGTCATGGCCGAGGACGTCGAGGCGTTCACGAGGTTCTTCACCGAGCTGCTGGAGTTCCGGCTCACCGAGCAGATCCTGGCCAACGACGGCCACCAGCTCGCGGCGTTCCTGGAACGCAGCCACACCCCGCACGACATCGACGTGATCACCGGCCCGAACGGCGCCCTGCACCACTTCGCGTTCTGGCTGGAGGACTGGAACGCCATCCGCGAGGCCGCCGACACCCTCGCCTACCACGGCGTGCCGATCGACGTCGCACCCACGCGGCACGGCGTCACCCGCGGCTACACCACCTACTTCTTCGACCCCGTGGGCAACCGCAACGAGCTGTTCACCGGCGGCTACTGGGTCGACCCGGACTTCGAGCCGATCACGTGGACCGAGGAGGAGATGGGCCGGGCCATCTTCTACTACCACCGCGAGGTCAACGAGCGGTTCTTCACGGTGCACTCGTGAGCGGCCGCCCGGACCCGCGCACGATCGACCGCTACGAGCCGCCGAGCTACCTCGCCCGCTACCGGGAGCGCCAGGCCCGGGCCGAGGTGCCCGAGCAGCAGCAGGACTCCGAGGACGCCGGCACCCCGCTCTACCTGCGCCGGTTCCGCTCCCGGGCCACGGCGCCGCTGCGCGAGCGGTCGGTGGTGCACCTCGACGGCGCCGAGCCGTTCACCCCCGACTTCGCCGGCTCGACGCGGGACAAGGAGATCGTCGCGCCGCCGGAGCGCCGCGCGCCCGAGGAGTTCGTCGCCGAGATCCGCATCATCCGCCACGGCATCACGCAGGGTTATTCCACCGACGCCGGCCTGACCCCGATGGGCGGCTGGCAGGCCCACCAGCGGGGGCACTCGCTGTCGAAGTCGCTGCGCGAGGGCCAGCAGGTCCGGATCGTCTGCGCGGACACCAACCGCGCGCGCCAGACCGCCGAGCAGATCCACCGCGGGATGCTCGACGGGCTGGAGCAGTGGCAGCGCAAGGCCGACGTGTCCGCGCCCGAGGCGATCCCCGAGCTGCGCAACTTCGGCGTCTGGACACCCGACGGGCTGCGCGACGTCACCTCGGCGTTCCGGCAGTACCAGGCGATGATGGAGAAGCTGGAGCGGATGGCGGTCGGCGACCGGCCACGCTGGCTCGTCGAGATCGACCGCTTCTACCGCACCCAGCTCGGCGGCGCCGACCCGATCCACATGTGGCTGACGATCCCGCTGATGTACTTCGAGCCACCCGCGCTGTGCGTGCGGAGGTTCTGGCGCGGGTTCCACCGGCTGGTGGCCGAGTCTCCCGGCCGGCGCATCGTCGCGGCCACCCACTCCGGCCCGATCAGGGCGTTCGCGACGTGGGCGCACGGCTACGATCCGGGCGAGCCGTACAACACCGAGGAGGTCGTGGTGAAGATGCGACGGGGTGGCCGGACCGCCCTGGTGGCGTACCGCAACCGCGTCACCGAGGTGAACGTCCCGCCCCCCGACGAGTTCCCGGCCTGGGAGTCGTGACCCTCGCCGCGGTGCCCGTCGAGCCCTCCGGGACACCCGAGCGGGAGGAGTCGGGGCTCCGGTCGGTGTCGATCGCGATGGCCGTGCTGGAGTGCTTCGAGGCCGAGCGGGAGCTGGGCGCCACGCGGGTGTCGCAGCTGCTCGGGGTCGCCAAGAGCACCGCGAGCCGGATGCTGGCCGCGCTGGCCGCCGGTGGGCTGCTGGAACGCAGCGGGAACGGTCGCTACCGGCTGGGGCTGCGGCTGTTCGAGATCGGCCAGCTCGCGGTGGATCGGTTGATGCTGCGCGAGCTCGCCCTGCCGGTGCTGGGCGAATTGCGCGAGGTGCTGCGCGAGACCGCGCAACTCGCCGTCCCGGTCGGCGCGGACGTGCTGTACGTCGACCGGCTCGAGGTCTCGGGCGTCGGGACGATGTTCCACACCGAGATGTACCGGCGCGGACCGGGGCACTCGTCGAGCGCGGGCAAGGTGATGGCGGCGTTCAACCCGCCGATGGCGCGCGCGATCATGGACCGCGGGTTCGTCCGGCGCACGCCGTTCACCATCGTCGACCCGGGCCGCTACCAGCAGGTGCTGCGCCAGGTGCGGGTGGACGGCTACGCGGTCTCGCGCGAGGAGCACACGATGGGGATGTCGTCGATCGCCGCCCCCGTGCTCGTCCGCCGCGGCGACCGACAGCTGGCCGTCGCCGCGATCTCGGTGGTCGGCAGCACGTCGCGCGTGCTCGGCCCCCGCAAGGTCGCCGTCGTGCAGACCGTCCGCCGAGCCGCCGCCACCGTCTCGACAGCCCTCAACCGCGCCGACTAACCAGGCCCAGGATGCGGCCCCCGCCGACGCACACCGTGGCGTACCGACGCACCCGGCCGGTCGTGTGCGCCGGTACGCGCCGGTATGCGTGAGCCGACGTCGACAGGTGGTGCGTCGATAGGGTCGGTACGGAAGGGCGGTTCTGGGCCGCTGGGCGAAGCAGACGGAGATCGTGATGACGTTGCAGGAAGCCGGTATGCCGGCGGACCACCGGCCCGTCGACTTCGAGCTGGCCGACCGCTACCGGGCCGGCACGGGGCCGGTGCTGCTCACCGGGGTGCAGGCGATCGCCCGGATGCTCGTCGAGCAGCACGCCGCCGACGCCCGCGCGGGGCTGCGCACCGCGTCGTTCGTCTCCGGCTACCAGGGCAGCCCGCTCGGCGGGCTCGACCAGACCCTCGCGCGGGCCACGGAGCTGCGCGAGAGCGCCGGGCTCACGCTCGTGCCGGCCGTCAACGAGGAGCTGGCCGCCACCGCGATCTGGGGCAGCCAGGTGGAGGTGCCCGGGCACCCGCGCACCGTCGACGGCACCGTGGGCGTCTGGTACGGCAAGGGCCCGGGCGTCGACCGCGCCGGGGACCCGTTGCGGCACGCCAACATGTGCGGCGCGCATCCGTCCGGCGGGGTGCTGGTGCTTGCCGGGGACGACCCGAGCTGCAAGTCCTCGACGATCCCGTGCATCAGCGAGCGGACGCTCGCCGGCTACGGGCTGCCGGTGCTCTACCCGGGCTCGGCCGCCGAGATCGTCCGGCTCGGGCGCTATGGCGTGGCGCTGTCGCGGGCGTCGGGCATGTGGGTCGGGATGAAGATCACCACGGACGTCGCGGACGGCGTCTACACCGTGGACGGCCCGGTCGGCGACGTGGGCATCACGCTGCCGGACCTGGAGTGGGACGGCGCGCCGTGGCGATACCGGCAGTACCCGATGCTGGTGCCACCGGGCTCGCTGGAGGCCGAGGCGCAGCTGTACGGGCCGCGCTGGGCGATGGTGCGGGCGTTCCTGGAGGTCAACCCGGTCAACGAGATCGTCGTGCCCGGCGGCCGGTTGGGCATCGTGGCGGGCGGCAAGGCGTTCACCGACGTCCGCCAGGCGTTGCGCGACCTCGGCCTCGACGACCCGGATCCCGACACCGCGCTGCGCCGCGCCGGGATCGCCCTGCTGCGGCTCGGGGCGATCCACCCGGTGGAGAAGGGCCTGCTCCGGGAGTTCGCGGCCGGGCTGGATACCGTGCTCGTGGTGGAGGAGAAGTCGCCGTTCGTCGAGGCCGCGGTGCGCGACGCGCTCTACGGGATGCCGGACGCGCCCGCCGTGATCGGCTCGTTCGACGCCTCCGGTGCGCCGCTGGTCCCCGAGGCGGGCGAGCTCACGGCGGCGGTGCTGGCCGAGCCGCTGCGCCGGGTGCTCGGGGGCCTGGGCGTCGAGCTCTCCCCGGCGCCCCGGACGCGGCCGGTGCTGGAGCTGTTGCCCGTCGGCCGCACGCCGTACTTCTGCTCCGGCTGCCCGCACAACCGCTCGACGATCGTCCCCGAGGGCGCGGTCGCGGGTGGGGGGATCGGCTGCCACGCGATGGTGGCGTTCACCGGCCGGGCGTCGAGCGAGGTCAGCTCGCTCACCCAGATGGGCGGGGAGGGCGCGCAGTGGATCGGCCAGGCGCCCTACACGTCCGCCGGGCACATGTTCCAGAACATCGGCGACGGCACGTTCGCGCACTCCGGGCAGATGGCGGTGCAGGCCTGCGTCGCGGCCGGGGTGTCGATCACCTACAAGCTGCTCTACAACCGCGCCGTCGCGATGACGGGCGGGCAGGACGCCGAGGGCGCGCTGGAGGTGCCGGCGCTGGCGGCGAAGCTGCTCGCCGAGGGCGTCACGCGGGTGCTCGTCTGTGCGGACGAGCCGGAGCGCTACCGCGCGCTGGCGCCGCTGCCGGCCGGGGTCGACCTGTGGCACCGCGACCGGCTCGACGAGGCGCAGTCCGCGCTCGCCGCCGTCTCCGGGGTGACGGTGCTGGTGTACGACCAGCGCTGCGCGGCCGAGTCGCGGCGGTTGCGCAAGCGCGGTGCGCTGCCCGTCCGGCGCACCCGGGTGGTGATCAACGAGGCGGTCTGCGAGGGCTGTGGGGACTGCGGGGTGAAGTCGAACTGCCTGTCCGTGCAGCCGGTCGAGACCGAGTTCGGCCGCAAGACCCGCATCGACCAGACCTCCTGCAACACCGACTACTCCTGCCTGCTCGGCGACTGCCCGTCCTTCGTCACGGTCGAGCTGCCCGCGGACGCCCCGGCGCGATCCCGGGGGCAGCGGCCCGAGCCGCCGGCGGTGCCCGACGTCGCGGTGACCCTGGACGGCACCGCCGACGTCTTCCTCGCCGGGATCGGCGGCACCGGCATCGTCACCGTCAACCAGGTCCTGGCATCCGCGGCCGTGCGCGACGGGCTCGCGATGCACGGCGTGGACCAGACCGGGCTGTCCCAGAAGGCGGGTCCCGTCACCTCGCACCTGCGCCTGGCCGCCGACGCCGCGGCGATCGGCCCGGCCAACCGCGTCGGGACGGCGCGCTGCTACCTGGCCTTCGACGCGCTCGTCGGGGCCGATCCGCGGTTCCTCGGCTACGCCGCGCCGGACCGGACGGTGGCGGTGGTGTCCACCAGCGGCGTGCCCACCGGATCGATGGTGCGCGACGCCGCCGTCACCGCGCCCGCCGGTGCCGCGCTGGTGGAGCGGATCCGGGCGGTGTCGCGGGAGGTCGTGGCGCTGGACGCCCAGGCCGCGGCGGTGGCGCTGTTCGGCGACGCGATGCCGGCCAACCTGCTGCTCGTCGGGGCCGCGCACCAGGCCGGGGCGCTGCCGCTCACCGCATCGGCGATCGAGTGGGCGATCGAGCTCAACGGCGTGGCGGTGGCGGCCAACGTCGCGGCCTTCCGGTGGGGGCGGGTGGCGGTGGCCGACCCGGCGGCGTTCGCGGCGGCGACCGCGGCGCCCGTGACCGTGGCCGCTCCCGTCGAGCTGCCGGCGTCGGTCGACCTCGGCGAGATGGCGGGGGAGACCCGGCGACTGGTGGAGGTGCGCGCGGCCCAGCTCGTCGGCTACCAGGGTGCGTCGACGGCCGCCGCGTACGTCGCGGACGTGCGGGTGGCGTGGCGGGCCGAGCGGGCGCTCGGGGACGCGGTGCCGACTCCCGGACGGTTCAGCGAGGCCGTCGCCCGTGGGCTGCACCGGTTCACGGCGTACAAGGACGAGTACGAGGTGGCCCGGTTGCTCACCGATCCGGCGTTCGAGGCGCGGCTGGCGGCGGAGGTGCCGGGCGGGGCGCAGCGGCGGTACCGGCTGCACCCGCCCGCGCTCAAGGCGCTCGGGCGAGAGCGGAAGATCGCGTTCGGGCCGTGGCTGCGGCCGGTGCTGCGCGGTCTCGCGCGCGGCAAGGTGCTGCGCGGGACGCCGTTGGACCCGTTCGGCCGGTTCGGCATGCGCCGCCTGGAGCGGGAGCTGCGCGACGAGTACCGGGCGCTGGTGCTGCGGCTCGCGGCCGGCCTGACCGTCGCCTCCTACGACACCGCGGTCGCGGCTGCCCAGGCGGCGGATCTCGTCCGCGGCTACGAGGACGTCAAGCTCGCGAGCGTGCACCGGTATCGGGCCCGGCTCGCCGAGCTGGGGGTCGGGTAGGCGGTCGCGGCGCGCCGATCGGTGACCCAACCGGGGGTTCCCCCGGGCTGTGGGCCCGGCGACCACTCGTCGCTGTGTCCTGCCCGGCGGTCTCACGTCCCGGCGCGGGGGCTTCCTTCGAGTGTCGAAGCGGTTAACGTTCTCCCCGGATCGATAACGGCCCGGTCACGTACCGGACACGAACCGGCCCCCCACGGTTCGACCCGACCCCGACGGCACCGTCCGGGACCGGGCCGCCAGGATCCACGAAGTACATGGGATGTGGTGCGGCAAGCTCCCCCGGCGGCCGCCTCACGCCCGCGGGCCCCCGCCGCGCCGCCCCCCGGCCGCGGCGGGGGCCGGCCCTTCTCCCCGTCCCGGGCCGCGGGTTGTCCACCTCGGGGCTGGGTGTCCCCAGGCACGAAAGATCCCCTGCCGCACGGGCGGCGCGTCGC
>JBQTJE010000148.1:0-4024 GCA_052387455.1 Pseudonocardia sp. | reverse complement strand
ACCTCCCGGCGGGCGGGCGTGCGTCGACGGCCGGGCGGTGCGGGCCCCACGAGCACCACCAGCATCGGCACCGCCGCGCCCCGGGCGCTGCACATGCCCCGATCCCGACGATCATGTCGGGCCCGCCCTGATCAGGACCCGGGCGGCGTCGGGCGGTCGGTGCGCTCCATCCCGGCGGCCCGGCCCTGGCCTGCGATGACCAGCGCCATCGTGCGGCTGGCCTCGTCGATCATCTCGTCGCCGATCATCGCCGCGCCCTTCCTCCCGCTCGCTCGGAGGTGTGGAACTCGTAGGCGGGGGCGCCAGATCCTGCTGCTCGACCCGGCCGGCAACCCCGTCGAGCTGTTCGAGGCGTCGTGGCGACGGCCTCACACCTCGACGACCTCCAGCAGCGATTCGAGCCCGACGAAGTCGGCGCCGTTGCGGGTGAACAGCGGCAATGCCCGCGACGACGCCACAGCGGCGATCATGAGGTCGATGCGTCGAGGCTTCGGACTGCGGCCGGCCGCGAGGGTCAGCGCCACGAGCGACCCGTAGCGGGCAGCCGCATCGCCGTCGAACGGAAGCGGTGGGAAATCGAGGATCGCCGCCCCCAACTGCTCTGTTCGAGCCGCCCGCACGCGGACGTCCTTGGCCATGGCGACACCCTGGTGCAGTTCGGCCATGGTCACCGCGGTGAGCTCGGGTACCTCGGGCAGTACGGACGGATCGAGAACATCGAGGTCCAGGTACGTGCAGGTGTCCAGCACTCCGGACACCACACGGTCGCCCACCGGGCTACCGCCGGCCACGGTCGTCGTCACCGACGCGGTCCTCGCCGAACACCTCGTCGGCCTCCGCACGCATCCGAGCGTGATCGACCCGTGGAAGCCGCCGGTGCTTGTCGACGAGCTCCTCGGCCGTCAAACGTCGGCGGCGCGCAAGCGGGCGCACCTCGGCGACCTCGACACCGTTACGCGTGATGTGGTAGGTCTCGCCGGCCTCCACCGCGTCCATGACGGCCGCCGAGCTGTTGCGGAACTCCCGTTGGGTGATCGTCTTCACAGTCCCGAGTGTAGCGCTGCGTAGCGCAACAGGCTACGTCGGTCCGGCCGGTCCGGGTTTCCGCGTCACGCCTCGGGCGGCGTCCAGCGGTCGGTGCGCTCCATCCCGGCGGCCCGACCCTTCCCGGCGATGACCAGCGCCATCTTGCGAGACGCCTCGTCGATCATCTCGTCGCCGATCATCGCCGCGCCCTTCTTCCCGCCCGCCTCCGACGTGCAGTACTCGTAGGCGTCGAGGATGTTCTCGGCGTGGTCGTAGTCGCTCTGCAACGGGCTGAACGTCTCGTTCGCAGCGTCGATCTGGCCGGGGTGCAGCACCCACTTGCCGTCGAAACCCAGCGCGGCGGCACGGCCGGCGATCCGCCGGAACGCGTCGACATCGCGGACCTGCAGGAACGGGCCGTCGATGGCCTGCTTGTCGTGCGCGCGGGCGGCCATGAGGATCGACATGAGGATGTGGTGGTAGGCGTCGCCCACGTCGTAGCCGGGGGGCTGCTCGCCCACGACCAGCGACTTCATGTTGATCGACGCCATGAAGTCCGCCGGGCCGAAGATGATCGTCTCCACCCGCGGGGAGGCCGTCGCGATGGCGTTGACGTTGATCAGCCCCAGGGCGTTCTCGATCTGCGCCTCGATGCCGATCCTCCCGACCTCGTAGCCCATCGTCTTCTCGATCTGGGTGAGCAGCAGGTCCAGCGCCACGACCTGCTCGGGCGTCTGCACCTTCGGCAGCATGATCGCGTCGAGGTTCGCGCCCGCACCTTCCACGACCTCGGTGACGTCGCGGTAGGTCCACTCGGTGGTCCAGTCGTTGACCCGGACGACGCGGATCTTGCCGTCCCAGCCGCCCTCGTTGAGCGCCGCGACGATCGTCTTTCGGGCACCCGGCTTCGCCAGCGGCGCGCAGGCGTCCTCCAGGTCGAGGAAGACCTGGTCGGCGGGCAGGCCCCGAGCCTTGTCGATGAACTTCTGGCTCGACCCGGGGACGGCCAGGCAGGACCGGCGGGCCCGGGTGCGCGTGGTGCTCAAGGGAGACCTCCTCGTCGTTTCCGGCGATGCTGGCACGGCGACCCGGATCGTGTGCGGTGGGGTGACCGGTGTCTCGGCACGCCGGTGAACCGCGCCGCGCCGGCAGCCGTCAACCGGTCAGGAGGTGGTTGCCATGACCCGCTCGATCCACACCACCACGATCGACACCGCCACGATCGACACGGACCGGCTCGACGCCGTCCGGCTGCGCGCCCGGGAGCTCGCCGAGGGCGAGTGGACGGTCGCCGAAGCCGTCGCGGACCAGGGCCCGGCGGCCGTGTCCACCCCGGCCGTCACGGCGGCGCAGGACGCCGTCACCGCCGGGTTCACCGACGACCTCGGCGCGATCCTCGACATCGGCCTGGTCGCCCAGGACGACCCGGCCGAACAGTCGCCGGGCCTGACCGCCGACGAGCGCGCCCAACTGGAGGAGCAGGCGGCGGTGCGCGGCGTGGACGGCACGAGCCTCACCGACGCCGAGCTCGTCGACTTCGTGGCCGACGCGCAGACCACCGGCATCGAGCACGGCTTCGTCCCGACCGCGAGCGCGCTGGACGCGGCCGCGACCGCGGCGCTGTTCGGCGGCGACTTCGCCCTGGAGACCGAGGCCGGCACGATCGACTCCGGCAACGTCACCATCTACGACGCCGCCGGGCGGCCGGTCACCGAGATCGAGGCCGGCGCGCAGGCCGACCCCGCCGCGATCGGGCAGGCGGTGCTCGACCAGAGCGCGCAGACCCAGGGCACCGAGGTCGACGGGTACCTGGCGCAGGGCTACACGGTCATCGGGTACGGCGACGACGGCAGCGTGCTGCTGCAGAGCCCGGACGGCGGCCAGGTGCGGGTGCACGAGAACGGCAACACCACCGTCGAGCGCTCCGACCCGGGCTCCGCGCCCGCGCCGGACGACGACGCCCCGCCTGCGGACGACACGCAGCCGGCCGGGGAGGGCGACGACGACGACGGGGACGACGAGCCGGCCGCGCCCGACGCCCCGGCCGAGGAGGCCGCACCGCCGCCACCCCCGCCCGCCGAGGACACTGCACCCGACCCGGACGCCGCGGCGGCCGGCACGCCCACGCCCGACGACGTCGCCACGAACCCGGCGGCGCGGGAGGCGTTCTACGACTCGCCGCTGTTCGGCCACGGCTCCGGTGGGCCGGGCATCAAGACCGGCGGCATCCCCGACGACCCGGAGGGCACCGAGGAGAACCCGGCCGCGCGCACGCAGTTCGAGGACTCGCCCCTCGGCGGCGGGCGCGACGGCGGCCTGGACACCACGAACGGCACCGGACCGGCGCGTGAGGACTTCGAGTTCGGATCCGGGCGGCACACGATCGACCCGCGCGACCTCGACGCCGTCGACCTGGCCGCGAACGGCGGCGGCGCGGCCGGGCCGGAGACGGGCGACGGCGTGGGCGACCCGCTCGCGGGCGCCGACGTCCCCGTGATCGGCCCGCCGCCGATCGTCGGCGGTGGCACGCACGACGGCGACGCGGACGTCACCGGCGGGATCGCCGGCCCGGTCCGCGCGGCCGACGTCTCCTTCGACGACGTCGCGATCGACACGTCCCGGCTCGACGTCGCGTTCGCCTGAGCGATCACCGCTGACGGGCGCTCCCGGCGGCCCGGACCGCCGAGAGTGCCCGCCGCGCGGTCACCGCGGACGCACCGCCGTGCGGCGCACCGGCAGTGCGCCGTAACGCGCAGGGTCGTTGAACCGAACGGTCCTGTGTTGCGTGTGGACGGTAGGAGGTGTCCAGATGACCAAGCCCATCACGACCGCGAGGATCCCCGACGAGGTCGACCCGGACCTGCTCGACGCTGCCCGGCTGCGGGCCCGCGAGCTCGCCGACGACCCCGCCGCCGGCGGCGGGGCGGACGCCGGCGCCGGGGCCGGCGCCGGAGCGGGGTCCGCGGGCGCCCCGCCCGCCGGGGCCGCCCAGGGCCAC
>JBQTJE010000147.1:0-33099 GCA_052387455.1 Pseudonocardia sp. | reverse complement strand
CTCGGAGCGTGACTGACGCGGCCGGGTTCAGCCGGTTTGAGACCGGCTGAGGCGGTGGGGTAATCTCGTCTCACCGCCAAGAGGGGCCTATAGCTCAGTCGGTTAGAGCGCATCCCTGATAAGGATGAGGCCGGTGGTTCAAGTCCACCTAGGCCCACTCTCCGCGTTCCACGCCAGGAGGCGATCAGCCTTGAAGAAGATCATTCCTCTCGCGCTCGCGGCGATCGCGACCCTGGTTGTGATGCGCCGCCAGCGTTCCGCCAAGGCCGAGGCCGACCTCTGGCGCGAGGCCACGACACCGACCGTCTGACCCACCCCGGGCGGTCCGCCCGCCCGGTTCGGGGACGTAGCTCAATTGGCAGAGCACCGCCTTTGCAAGGCGGGGGTTAGGGGTTCGATTCCCCTCGTCTCCACCACTCTGAACAGCGGAAACGTGGTTGTTGAGATCGACTAGCCGATTCGCTGTCCCCGTCGGTGTCCCCGGCTACATTCCTCCGTGTGCCGAAGCAGGCTAGTGCGGACGGTGAGCGTGGCTCGATCCGGCGACGGGCAAGGAGCTGGTACTCACCGGGTCGGCCACGATCGAGCAGGGCATTAAGGACGTCAGGCGCCGCTTGCTCGTGCAGCTGGCCGGGGATGTCGATCACGCCCGCGGGAACGCGGCGTACGGTGCCGGCGAGTCGTCCGCCGTGGAGCGGGACGCGGCCAACGCCGGATCCGACCGCTATGCGAGGACCGGCGGTGCCGAGCGCCGACGACACCGCTCCGCCGATCGACGCCCCGTGGAACGACGCTGCTGCGCGGACCGGCAGCGCTGGGCGGGCCGACGACCGCGCCGACGCGGCTGCGGCCGCGATGCTCGACGAGGACGTGCTAGACCGCTCCGCCGTGCCTGCTCGCAGCCACGGCACTGGGTGACCTCGCGTTGTCCGCGGCCGATGCGGCTGCGGGCAACGCCGCCCCCGAAGGGCGGCTACATCACCAGTGCGAGCAGCTTCATCCACGCCGGCTGGCCGCGCTCGTTGGGCGGGCGCTGAACCCAGCGCATCTCGCTCAACTGCGGGGACTCTTCGTCGGGTAGTCGCCGTTCGAGGTCGGCTCCGATTCCAGACCCGGCCGCGGATGGCCAGGAACAGGGGATTTCCCGGATGGTCGCCCTCCCGGGGTCGGGTGATGCTGCTTCCTGCCGAAGCACCGATCAACAAGGAGGAACGATGGCGAACACGTCACGCGACGCGATCATCGAACGGGCCATGTCCGACCAGGGCTTGCGACGACGCATGAGGATCTTCCTGATGCTGGCCATCAGCGCCCTTGGCGCGCTGGCCCTGGTCGCCTGCGGCGCCGACGAGCCGGCCGCCGAGTCGCGTCAGCCGCGACGACCGCGGTGGCCGACGAGACCGGCGCGGTCTTCACCGGGCCCCTGCCCGGCATCGACCGCGGCCTGGTCGGCATCCACATCTCCGACGCCGATGATTCCGGCGCGCGGCTGGTACGGGCCTACGTCTGCGACGGCCAGCCGACCGACGCCGGCGGCCTCGCCCTGTGGTTCACGGGCGAGCTGGCCGATGGCGAGACCACACTCACCTCGCCCGGCGGCGAGGCGACGCTGACCTTCGCCGCCGGCGAGACCGTGACCGGCACCGCGACGCTGGGCGACGGCCGCAGCGTCGAATTCGCGGCGCCGCCGGCGACCAACGGCTCGGGCATCTACGACGTCACCGTCGGGGCGGACGACTCCTACGTCGGGCGCTCGACCCTCGGCGATGTGCTCGACGGCACCCTGAGCGGCGACCCGCAGATCCTGAGGGGGACGGTCACGCTGGTCGCCAGCGACACCGTGACGCTCGCCGGCCAGCCGGCGAACAACCCGATCCTGCCTGGGACCTTCGTCGCGGTCGCCGCCTACGACGAGCGCACCGGCGTGCTGGCGATGTCCGGCCGCAGCGGAGACGTGCGCCGCGGCTCGCCGGGGTTGAACATCATCGGGTTCCAACCGACCGAGTAGATCGGATGCCGTGTGCCGGGCGATCCGACGTACCGATCGGAGAGCGGCCCGCGGACGTTCGCCAACTCAGGGCGCAGATCACGCTGACGGCGCGGACATCGCAGGTGCCGGCGCTCGGCCTCGCCGACGTGACGGTCGTGGTCGAGCTGGTCCTCCCGCTGCGAGCCCTGCGGCTTCCCATCCCGACGATCCTGGCGTTGTTTCGCCACACCGGGTTTCGCGCGCGCGATCCGGAGCCCGCGCTGCCCGGCCGCCGCGATGCGCTGGCACGGCCCGGCGACCGACGAGGCTGGGCAGGCGCAGGAGCTGCCGGAGGTGTTCGTCGGCGGCGAGGGCCTCAGGCGCGGCCCGGTGCAGGTGCTCGGGACGTTGCTGCACGAGGCCGCGCACGCCCTGGCCCACGTGCGCGGGATCAAGGACACCAGCCGTCAGGGGCGCTGGCACAACGCGAAGTTCAAGGCGCTGGCCGAGGAGTTGGGGATCGAGGTCGTCAAGGACGAGCGGATCGGCTGGTCCCCGACAGCCGTCCCGGTCGTGACCCGTGACGCCTACGCCGACGTGATCGCCCAGCTCGGGGCGGCGCTGCGGCTGCACCGATCGGTCGAGATCACCGCCACCGGCACGATCAAGACGCCGGGCCAGCCGGCGTGTGTGTGCGACTGCGGGCGGCGGATCCGGGTCGCCAAGTCCGTCCTGGCCGCCGGCCCGATCGTCTGCGGGGTATGCGGCAGCGAGTTCACCTGCGATCGCGCCGGAACCAACACCGACGGCCCCAGAGACGACGAGTGAGGGCCGGGCCTGGCCGCGGTCGTGCGCTATCTCGCCCGGCACCTGCCCTGGCACGGTTACGCCTGTACGCCTACCGCCTCGGCTGCGTCGAAGCGCCACCACGGGGACGTTGGTCGATCGGGAGCTGACGACACACGCCTGCGCGAGGCCGGGTTCAACGTCGGGATCGTCGGTGCCCTGTGGCAGTCTTCGCGGCGTGACAGCGGTGGGCGCGGTTGGTTCCGGTGCCGCGCTGCCGGTGCTCCGGGACGGTCGGTCCCGTGAGTAGCGGCGCGCTGGTCGCCCGTGAACTGGGCGCCCGCGGATCGCGTGCGAGCGTCGACGAGTCGGGCTGCGCCGCGCAAGTCCCGGGCCCGGCGGCGGCAGTGCTGGCGGTTGTTCCTCGCTGGTGGGCGGGCCGTGCGGCTGCCGCAGGACTGTCGGGTCGGTATCTCGACGTGTTCGCGGCCATCGACATGCCGCCGCTCGTCATGCCCGCCGTCGAGCCGCGCGCCGACATCGGCCCAGCGATGTCGGGCGAGGAGCTGGGCAGCGCGTACGTCGCCGCGTTGACGCCGCAGGTGCGGGCACGCCATGGCCGTCACTACACGCCGGCCGACCTGGCCGCGCAGCTGTGGGGGATGACCCGTGCCGCGCTCGGGCACACCGCAGCGCCGCGGCTGCTGGCAGGCCTGGTGCGGGATCCGGCGTGCGGTGCGGGCGCGTTGCTGCTGCCGCCGCTGCGTGAGCACCTGGCGTCGTTGCGGCGCGCTGATGCGCAGGTGGTGCTGGCGGGTCTGCCGGCCGTCGTCGAGGGTGTGGACACCGATCCGGCCGCGGTGTGGTTGGCGGGCGTGATCCTGGCCGCGGAGGCGTTGCCGGTGCTGGCGGAGGTGCCTGAGAGGCGTCGGCGGCCGTTGCCCGCGTTGGTGAGCCTCGGCGACGGGCTCGCGGCGTCGGGCCGGCGGGCGCGGGCGGTGGTGATGAACCCGCCGTACGGGCGGGTGCGGCTCGACCCGGCGGAACGGGCGCGGTTCGCCCGCGTCCTGTACGGCCACGCGAACCTCTACGGGCTGTTCCTGGCGGCGGGCCTGGAGTCGCTCGACGACGACGGCGTGCTGTCGGCCCTGGTACCGACGTCGTTCACCGCCGGGCGGTACTTCGCCAACCTCCGCCAGGTGCTCGCCGAGAATGCGCCCCTGCGGGACGTCACGTTCATCGCGGAGCGGGGTCGAGTGTTCACCGGTGTGTTGCAGGAGACCTGCCTCGCCACGTTCAGCACCGCACGGTCGCGTAGGACCACGATCGCGAGTTGCAACGGCCGGGTCCTGCCGGTGGCGACGGTGGCGACGCCGCGCGGCGCCGGCCCGTGGTTGCTGCCGCGTCGCTGTGACGACGCGCAGGTGGCGGCGGCCGCCGTGTCGATGCCGCTGACCCTGGCTGCCGCTGGGTGGCGGGTGTCGACCGGGCCGCTGGTGTGGAACCGGCGGCGCGAGGACCTGCATGCGACGCCGGGCGCTGGCCGGCTGCCCGTGCTGTGGGCTGCGGACATCGACGGTGGGACGCTGCACCGCGATCGGGCGCGGGATGCCCTGCGGTATCTCCAGCCGCGCGACGACGCCGACGTGGCCACGTTGACGCTGCGCGAACCGGCGATCCTCGTGCAGCGCACCACCGCCCCCGAGCAGATCCGCCGGCTCGTCGCCGTCGAACTCACGGCACACGAACTGGCCGAGTGGGGCGGCCGCGTCGTGGTGGAAAACCACGTCAACGTCCTCCGCCCGGCCTGCGCGCTACCCGCCGTGGACCGGACCACCCTCGCACGTGTCCTGGCGACGCCCACCATGGATCGGCTCATGCGCTGCCTGGCCGGCTCGGTCGCCGTCAGCGCCTACGAGCTCGAAGCGCTTCCGCTGCCCGACGCCGATGTGCTCGCGAAGTGGCAGGCGTCGGAAGCGAGGGACCTGGACGCCGCGGTCGCGGCCGCGTACGGCCCAGGACAGGTGTGACACGTGCGTCCGCTGCTCGCCCGCGCCGAGATCCACGCCCGCCTGCGGCAGTTGTTCCCGCCCGACGCGTTCGACACCGTCACCGCCAACCCGCTCGCCGCAGCGGCGACCGCGGCCATGCTCTACGTGGACGCGGTCGTGCCCGGCGCCGGGCCCGCGCCTGCGGACGCGACTTGGGCGCGGCCGTCGATGTGCCTGTGGCTGTCCGACGCGGCCTACCGCCGCGCCGCCGAGCACGACCGTTCGGCGTGGCTGCATGCTGCGCTGCGCGGCCGGCGCCACGTCGCCGAACTTCTCGGGACGTGGGGCGAGCGGTTCGAACCGTGGTACGCCGACAACACCCGCGAGACGCTGCGCGACGAGACGTTCCCGAGGTGGCTGGACTTCGGCGCGCTGCGGAATCGCGAGGGCATCAGAACCACCAGCAGCCAGCCGCGGTGGGCGCTGACCGAGTCCTTCGCCGACCTGTTCGATCCCGCACTCGCCGACGATGCGCTCGGCGCCGCGATCGAGACATGGATCGAGAACCACCTCAACCCCGGCGACATGATCAAGGCGAGGACGGCTCGCGCTCGTGATCGTGATCAGCACGCCGTCGCGGTGAACCTGCCTGGCGGTGGCATCCGCACCCTGGAGCCGGGCGACGCCTCGCTGATCCTCAAAGGCGTCGTCGAGCAGTGGGCGCCGGCGCGCCTCGGCGATCCCGTCGTCCTCACGATCTCCGAGCCCGGCAGGAAGCTCCTCGTCGCTGACAACGAGATGCTGCTCGCGGCCGGCCTGAGTATCAACGTGTCACTGCTGCTGTGCGATGCGCTGCTCGTCGACCTGGCAACGAAGCCGGTGACATTCTGGATGATCGAGGCTGTTGCCAGCGACGGACCGATCGACGAGGACCGCAAGCGGCAGTTCCTCCGATGGGCCGAGGACCACCGCATCCCGGTCGCGGCCTGCCGGTTCCTCACCGCCTTCTCCTCACGCAACAGCCCGTCCGCCCGTCGGCGACTGAAAGATCTTGCGACCGGGACGTTCGCGTGGTTCGCGGACGAACCCCATCACGAGCTCGCCTGGTACGAGATCGGAGAATCCGGCTAGCGCGTGCGTCACGCCGAAAGAGCAGGCCGTCACCATCGACCAGAGCCGGAGGTCAGCGGCCGTCAAGTATGCCGGCGGCCTACGCCGCACGTGCTGGGCGGTCCGCCAGCCGCCCTGGCTGCGCTGTGGCGGACCTGTCCCCGTTGCTGTCCCCGAAGACGGGTCGTCGGGATGCAGTGGGGACACTCACGGCAATCAACAATGCGCTGTGAGCTGCGGCAATCGACCCGCGCACCGTCACCGACGTCGTTTGCAAGGCGGGGGTTGAGGGTTCGATTCCCCTCGTCTCCACCGGTTGGGATCAAGTGGTGCTGGACGCCGTTCGCGTGGGGGAATCCGGCGGCGCGGTGGTTCATTCCAGGTGATCGTGTTCGCCGGCCGCGACCTCTTGACCGGTCGCAAGCTCTACCTCCGCGAGTCGACGACTGACGAAGCCGAGGCGCGGCGCATCCTTCGCCGGTGACGGCGTAGGTCGACGAGCAGCGCTACGCCAAGACCAATGCAACGTTCGCGATGGAGGCGTGGCTCCGGACGCATGAGGTCGAGGCGACGACGCGGGCGAGCTACGAGCAGTACGCGCGCCAGCACCCTGCGGGGGGATCCGGCCAATCAGCTACCGAGGCGCGGCGTGTCGTAGAACGCCGGCGGCCCGTCGCTTCGGAGATCCACCCCGGCGAAGCCGCGCTCGTGGTCGGGGCTGAGACGGATGAATCGGATCACGGTGCCGTCCGGATCAGGAACGTCGACGATCGTACCGTCGTCGCCGAGCATGGTCACGTCGCCGTGTACGAGTCCGAGGTCGTCGCACCGCGCGACGATTGCTCGGAGCTCGTCGGGCGAGTCCACAGCCAGGCTGAACAGGTCGAAGCCGGGAAAGGCCGGCGCGCCCGAGATCGTCTCACGAAGGCGTAGGCCGATCCGCAGGTCGCGGTCCTCGTCAGCGAGCACGGCGCCACAGAGGACGCCTTGCTCGACGAACTCGCGCCAGAGGCCGAGATTGAGTAGCTCGCAGTACCACCAGACACTGCGCTGTAGATCGGTGACGGGGATCTTGACTTGGTTGAGTCGCACGGCGGGTCTCCCTGGTCATTGCGCGTCGGTTGCTGCTCGTGGGCGTCGCGTGGAACGGAGCAGCGCGATGCCCAGGATCAGCGTTCCGGGCACGATCACGATCGGCGCACCTACTCATCCGAGGCGAAGGGCCCGCGGCGCTGCCACCCGCCTTGTTGCAGCAGCTCTCGGTACTCGTCCGGCGCGCGGCCGGCTGCCCACACCATCGGCGGCGGGTACCCGACCCACATCCAGGCCATCACCCAGCCGTGCTCGGTGGCGAGGTTCTGCGTGATCACCCGCCCGCACGCCCGCAGCATCCGCCTCACCGTGCCACCGCCGGGGTCGCGACGAGCTCGCCGGCGAGCAGCACGGCCACCGGCGCGAGCAGGGCGCCGATGTCGGTCGTCGGGTCGCCCCGCACGGCGAGCAGGTCGGCGTCGTAGCCCGGTGTCACCCGGCCCTTCCGGTCGCCGACCCCGCACACCTGCGCGGCGACCGCGGTGCCGGCGCGCAGGGCGTCCAGCGGCGGCATGCCGAGCGCGACCAGCTCGACCAGCCCGTGCGGCAATACGCCGTGCGGCTTGGGCGGGGCGATGCCGGCGTCGGTGCCGGCGACGACGACCGCGCCGGCCGCGACCAGGCGGCGGTAGGCGGCCAGGATGATGGGCAGCAGCCGGGCCAGCTCGGGCGGCGGGGAGGCCAACACCTCGGACGGGGCCAGCCCGAGCGTCGCGCCGACCACGATCCGACGCCGGACCAGCGCGTCGACCAGGTCGTCGGGCGCGCGGGTGCTGCCGGCGAACGAGCAGTGCTCGACGCCGTCCACCCCGGCGGCGATCGCGTCGGCGATCGCGGCCGTCGCGTGGGCGTGCGCGGTGACGGGCAATCCGTGCCGGTGCGCCTCGGTGACGACGGTGCGCAGCTCGGCGGCCCCGAACTGGGGCGCGGCGATGTCGGTGCCGGCCGTGAGCAGCCCGCCGCTGGCCATCACCTTGATGACGTCGACGCCGCGCTCGGCGTGCGCCCGGACCGCCGCGCGCACCCCGGCGACCCCGGATGCCGCGCCGCCGAGGAAATGGCAGTGCCCGCCGGGCGAGGTGATCGGCGGGCCGGCCGCGACGATCGTCGGCAGCGGGCCGCGGCCGGAGTCCCGCAGGTCGAGGGCGGCGTAGTCGCGGTCGCCGAGGTCGCGGACGGTCGTGACGCCGGCGTGCAGCTGCGCCGCGGCGGCGCCGGCCATCGCGTCGAGCAGGGTGGCGTCGTCGCGGGCGGCCAGCGCCGCGACGGCGTCGGACGAGGCGTCGAAGCCCAGGTGGACGTGGGTGTCGACCAGCCCGGGCAGCAGCGTCGCGCCGGACAGTTCGAGCAGGTCGGCGCCCGGCCACGGCGGGAGGGGCCCGTGCTCGACGGCGGCGACGCGGCCGTCCTCGATCAGCACGAGCGGGTCGTCGGTGCAGGTGGCGCCGTCGAACAGGCGGGCGGCGCGGATCACGGTTCGCATGCGGAAGGTGTACGGCGACCCCGGACGTGCGCCATCGTGGCAACCACGGATCCGCGGTACGGATCTGCTCTCCGTGAGGTGGGATGGACGCGAGGTTCGTGGGGCGCGCGGCCGAGCTGGAGCAGCTCGTGGCGCGACTCGACGGCGCCCTCGCCGGGTCGGGTGGAGTGGTGCTCCTGCTCGGCGAGCCGGGTATCGGCAAGTCTCGCCTGGCGGCCGAGCTGGGCCGCCTCGCCGGGGCGCGCGCCGTGCCGGTGTGGTGGGGCGGCTGTGCCGAGGACGCCGGCGCGCCGCCGTACTGGCCGTGGCGGCGCGCCCTGCGGTCCGGGCCCGAGCCGCCCGCCGAGCTGGCCGCCGTCGCGACCGGGGGCGGTGCGCCTACCCACCCCGCGCCTACCCACCCCGGGCCTGCTCCGTCGGCCCTGCCGTCCCCCGGGGCGCAGGGCCGTTTCGCCCTGTTCGACGCGACCCACCGGTTCCTCGCCGGCGTCGCCGGGAGCACCGGGCTGGTCGTCGTGCTCGACGACCTGCAGTGGGCCGACCCGGCGTCGGTCGCGCTGCTCGCGCACGTCGCCCGGGAGGCCCGCGACGCCCGGTTGCTCGTCGTCGGCACCTGCCGGACGGGGCCGGGTGCCGATCTCGGCGCCGTCCGCGCGCCGCGGATCGAGCTGGACGGGCTGGCCCCGGCCGACCTGGCAGCCGCGTTCCCGCAGCTCTCCGAGCAGACCGTGCAGCGCGCGGGGGGCAACCCGTTCTTCGCCGGCGAGCTGGGCCGGGCCGCCCCGGGGCCGGACGTGCCGGCGACCGTCCGGGACGTGGTGCGGGCCCGGCTGGCCCGGCTGCCCCCGGACTGCCGGACGCTGCTCGGGTCGGCGGCCGCGCTGGGTCGGGAGGTCGACGTCGCGCTGCTGGCGGAGATCGCCACCGGCGACGTGCTCGACGTGCTCGCACCGGCGCTGGCCGACGGCGTGCTGGTCCGCCGTCCGGTGCTGCGGTTCGCCCACGACCTCTTCCGCGAGGCCGTGCTGGCCGATCTCGACGCAGCGCAGCGCAGCCGGATCCACCACCGCGCCGCTGCCGCGCTGGCGCCCCGAGCCGGCGACCCGGACGTCGTACCCGCCCTGGCCCGGCACGCCCTCGCGGCGCTCCCGCTGGGTGACCGGGCCGCCGCCGTCGCCCATACCCGGCACGCCGCCGAGCTGGCGACGGCGCAGCTCGCCCACGAGGACGCCGCCGCCCTGCTCGCCCGCGCGCTGGCGGCGGGTCGCGGGGTGCTCGGTGCGGCCGAGCGCGTCGGGCTGCTCCTGGCGACGGCCGGTGCGCAGGCCCGGGCCAACGACATCGCCGGCGCGATCGCCACCTGCACCGACGCCGCCGACCTCGCGCGTCGCACCGGCGACATGCCGGCGCTGGGACGGGTGGCGCTGATGCTGCCCGGGGTGGGGGAGCTGTCGTGGCTGGAGCGGTCGCACGGGTGGTGCGTCGAGGTGCTCGCCGCGCTGCCGCCTGGGGACAGCGCGCTGCGCAGCCGGCTGGAGGCGCAGTGCGTCCACAGCCTGGTGATGGGGGGGACAGCGGGTGCGGACGAGCTGAGCGCGCGGGCGCTGGCCGCCGCCGAGCGGTTCGACGACGTGGCGGCGCTGCGCGACGTGCTGCGGGCCCGCCAGCTCGCCCGCTCCGACGTCGACGGCAACGCGGAGCGGCTGGCGCTAAGCGGGCGACTGCTCGCGCTCGCCGCCCGCACCGGCGACGCCACCGACGCGCTGTGGGGGCACCTGTGGCGCGTCGACGCGCTGTTGCAGGCCGGCCGCGTCGCCGACGCCGAGTCCGAACTGGACCTCGTGGAACCGGTCGTCGAGCGGCTGCGCGAGCCGCTGGCCCGGCTGCACCTGGTGCGCGGGCGGACCGCGCTGGCCATCGGCCGCGGCCGCTTCGCCGAGGCGGCCGCGCTCAACGACGAGACCCTGGAGCTGGCCGACCGCGGCGGGCACGTGGGCGCCACGGCGACGGCGCGCAGCGTGGTCTTCGTCCTCGCGATCCTCACCGGCGACGACCCGGGCGACGTCACCTGGCTGGCGCGCAACGCCAACCTGGCGCGGGCGTTCACCGCCATCGCCCGGGTCGGGTTCGCCCAGCTCATGGCTGCGCAGGGGCGGCTCGACGAGGCCCGCCACTGGTATGAGGGGCTCCCTGAGCCCGGGTCGCGCCGCATCCCGCCGTTCCTGCGGCTGCACGTCGAGGCCATGCGCGCGGAGCTGGCCGACGACCTCGGCGACCCCGCGACGGCCGAGGCCGGCCACCGGCTGCTGGCACCGCACGCCGCGCGCCACGTCGTCGGCGGCGCCGGGGTGATCATGACCTGCGGCTCGGTGGGCGCCTACGCCGGCCTCGCCGCGCTGGCCGCCGGCCGTCCGGACGCCGCGGTCCGGCTGCTGCGCCCGGCCGTCGCGGACAACGACGCCACGGGCCTCGCCCCGTTCGCGGCGCTGGCCCGCTACCACCTCGCCCGGGCGCTGCAGGCCCGCGGCCGCGCCGTCGACGTCGACGAGGCCGGCGCGCTGGCCCGCACCGCCGACGCCGCCGCGGCCCGGCTGGGCATGGCGCCGCTGCGGCGGCGCCTCGCCGAGCTGGTCCGCGCGACGAAGGACGGCGGCGTGCTCAGCCGCCGCGAGACCGAGATCGCCGGGCTGGTCGCCAAGGGCCTGACCAACCGGCAGATCGCCGCCGACACGCACATCTCCGAGCGCACCGTCGAGACCCACGTCCAGCACGTCCTGGCCAAACTCGGGTTCGCCAGGCGCAGCGAGATCGCCGCGTGGGTCGCGCAGCGGGCGGGCCCGTAGCTCGACGGTGCGGCCGATGGACCAGCGCGCAGCGAGCAGCGTTCCGCGGAACACTCGACGGCGCCTCGTTCCGGTCGGCGCTGGCGCTCGTTCAGCGGCCGACGTAGGCCGCGAGGTGCTTGCCGGTGAGGGTGGACCGGGCGGCGACGAGCTCGGCCGGGGTGCCCGAGAAGACGATCCGGCCGCCGTCGTGGCCGGCGCCGGGGCCGAGGTCGATGATCCGGTCCGCGTGCGCCATGACCGCCTGGTGGTGCTCGATGACGACGACCGACTTCCCGGAGTCGACGAGACGGTCGAGCAGGCGTAGCAACTGCTCGACGTCGGCGAGGTGCAGCCCGGTGGTCGGCTCGTCGAGGACGTACACCGACGCGCCGTTCGAGCCCTTCTCGGCCATCCGGGCGGCCAGCTTGAGCCGCTGGCGCTCGCCGCCGGACAGCGTCGTGAGCGGCTGGCCGAGGCCGAGGTAGCCGAGGCCGACGTCGGCGAGCCGGTGCAGGACGGCGTGCGCGGCCGGGATGCGCGCCGCGCCCGCCCCGAAGAACCCCTCGGCCTCGGCGACCGGCATCGCGAGCACCTCGGCGATGTTCCGCCCGCCGAGGGTGTACTCCAGCACCTCGGCCTGGAACCGCCTGCCCGCGCAGTCCTCGCAGGTGGACTCGACGGTCGCCATGACGCCGAGCTCGGTGTAGATGACGCCGGCGCCGTTGCAGGTGGGGCACGCGCCCTCGGAGTTGGAGCTGAACAGCGCCGGCTTGACACCGTTGGCCTTCGCGAACGCCTTGCGGATCGGGTCGAGCAGCCCGGTGTAGGTCGCCGGGTTGCTGCGCCGCGAACCCCGGATCGCGCCCTGGTCGATGACCACCACGCCGGCGCGGCCGGCCACCGACCCGTGACTGAATCGACCGTTCGCTCCGCAAGCTTCGCGAATCAGCGAGCTCTTGCCCGAGCCCGCCACGCCGGTGACCACGCAGAGCACCCCGAGCGGGATGTCGACGTCCACGCCCCGCAGGTTGTGCGTCGACGCGCCGCGGACCTCCAGGACGCCGGACGGCGCGCGCACCGTCTCCTTCAGGGCGGCCCGGTCGTCGAGGTGGCGGCCGGTGATGGTGTCGCTGGCACGCAGCCCGGCCACCGTGCCCTCGAAGCAGACGGTGCCGCCGCCCGTGCCCGCCCCGGGCCCGAGGTCCACGACGTGGTCGGCGATCGCGATCGTCTCGGGCTTGTGCTCCACGACGAGCACGGTGTTGCCCTTGTCGCGCAGTTGCCGCAGCAGGTCGTTCATCCGCTCGATGTCGTGCGGGTGCAGGCCGATCGTGGGCTCGTCGAAGACGTAGGTGACGTCGGTGAGCGACGAGCCGAGGTGGCGGATCATCTTGGTGCGCTGCGCCTCGCCGCCGGACAGGGTGCCCGCCGGCCGGTCGAGCGAGAGGTAGCCCAGCCCGATCTCGGTGAACGAGTCGAGCAGGTGCTGCACGCCGGCGAGCAGCGGCGCGACCGACGGCTCGTCGAGGCCCCGCACCCAGTCGGCCAGGTCGCTGATCTGCATCGCGGCGAGGTCGGCGATGTTGCGGCCGTGGATCTTCGATGACCGGGCCTGCGCGGACAGCCGGGTGCCGGCGCACTCGGGGCAGGTCGTGAACGTCACCGCCCGCTCCACGAAGGCGCGGATGTGCGGCTGCAGCGCGTCGACGTCCTTGGCCAGGAACGACTTCTGGATCTGCGGGATCAGGCCCAGGTAGGTGAGGTTGATCCCCTCGACCTTGATCTTGGTGGCCTCCTTGTGCAGGAGGTCGTCGAGCTGCCGCTTCGTGAAGTCCTTGATCGGCCGGTCCGGGTCGAACCAGCCGCAGCCGCGGTAGATGCGCCCGTACCAGCCCTCCATGCTGTAGCCCGGGATGGTGATCGCGCCCTGGTTGAGCGACTTGTCCTCGTCGTACAGGGCGGTGCGGTCGATGTCGTTGACGTTGCCCATGCCCTCGCAGCGCGGGCACATCCCGCCGAGGTAGACCACGTCGCGGACCACGTCCTTCTCGACCCGCCCGCCCGCCTTCTCGGTACTCATGACGCCGCTGGCCCTGCGGGTGGGCACGTTGAACGAGAACGCCGTGGGCGGCCCGACGTGCGGCTGCCCGATCCGGCTGAACAGGATGCGCAGCATCGCGTTCGCGTCGGTGGCGGTGCCGACCGTCGAGCGGGGGTTGGCGCCCATCCGCTCCTGGTCGACGATGATCGCGGTCGTCAGGCCGTCGAGCACGTCGACGTCGGGACGGGCCAGGGTCGGCATGAAGCCCTGCACGAACGCGCTGTACGTCTCGTTGATCATCCGTTGGGACTCGGCGGCGATCGTGCCGAACACCAGCGAGCTCTTGCCCGAGCCGGACACGCCGGTGAACACGGTCAGCCGACGTTTCGGCAGCTCGACGTGCACGTCCTTGAGGTTGTTCACCCGCGCGCCCTGCACCCGGATCAGGTCGTGGCTGTCGGCGACGTGCGGCGCCGGCGAGCGCGTGTCCGTCCTCGTGGCCATGCCCGCGATCCAACCAGGTTCGAGCCCGACGGCGGGTGCGCCGTCGGGCTCGAACCGGCGGTCGGTCAGACCAGGTCGTACCGGTCCAGCATCATGACCTTGTCCCACGCGGCCACGAAGTCGCGCACGAACTTCTCGCCGCCGTCGTCGCTGGCGTAGACCTCCGCGATCGCCCGCAGCTCGGAGTTCGAGCCGAACACGAGGTCGACGCGGGTGCCCGTCCAGCGCACCTCGCCGGTGGCGCGGTCACGGGCCTCGAACGCGTCGTCGTCGCCCGCCACCGACTTCCACTCCACGCCCATGTCGAGCAGGTTGGTGAAGAAGTCGTTGGTGAGCGTCCCGACCCGGTCGGTGAGCACGCCCGCCGACGAGCCGCCGGTGTTGGCGCCCAGCACGCGCAGGCCGCCGACCAGGGCGGTCAGCTCGGGCGCGCTGAGGTTGAGCAGGTTCGCCCGGTCGACGAGCAGGTACTCGCCGGGCAGGCGGTGACCCTTGCCGCGGTGGTTGCGCAGGCCGTCGGCGGTGGGCTCCAGGTGCGAGAACGACTCGACGTCGGTCTTGTCCTGGGTGGCGTCGGTGCGGCCCGGGGTGAACGGCACCGCGACACCGGACGCCTTCTCGACCGCGGCGACCCCGCCGAGCACGACCAGGTCGGCGAACGACACCTTGGCGCCGCCGGCCCCGTTGAACTCTGCCGCGACGTTCTCCAGCGTCCGGATCACCAGCGCCAGGTCGTCGGGGTTGTTGACCTCCCAGCCGCGCTGCGGCTCCAGGCGGATGCGCCCGCCGTTGGCGCCGCCGCGCTTGTCGCTGATCCGGAACGACGACGCCGCCGCCCAGGCCGCGCCGACGAGCTGCGACACCGTGAGGCCGGAGTCGAGGATCTTCGCCTTGAGCGCGGCGACGTCGTCGGCATCGACGAGCGCGTGGTCGAGTGCGGGCACCGGGTCCTGCCAGAGCAGCTCCTCGGCCGGGACGAGCGGGCCGAGGTAGCGCTGCTTCGGGCCCATGTCGCGGTGCGTGAGCTTGTACCAGGCGCGGGCGAACGCGTCGGCGAACTGGTCGGGGTTGGCCAGGAACCGCCGCGAGATGGGCTCGTAGATCGGGTCGAACCGCAGCGACAGGTCCGTGGTGAGCATCGTCGGCTTGCGGGTGAGCTCGCCGGTCTCCGGGTCGGGGATGCTGTTCTCGGCGTCCTTCGCGACCCACTGGTGGGCACCCGCGGGGCTCGCGGTGAGCTCCCACTCGTTGCCGAACAGGTTCTGGAAGAAGTGGTTGCTCCAGCGGACCGGCGTCTGGGTCCAGGTGACCTCCAGGCCGCTCGTGATCGCGTCGCGGCCCTTGCCCGAGCCGAAGCTCGACGTCCAGCCGAAGCCCTGCTCCTCGATGCCGGCGGCCTCCGGCTCGGCCCCGACGTGGCTCTCCAGACCCGCGCCGTGGGTCTTGCCGAAGGTGTGGCCGCCGGCGATCAGCGCGACGGTCTCCTCGTCGTTCATCGCCATCCGGCCGAACGTCTCGCGGATGTCGCGGGCGGCGGCCAGCGGGTCCGGGTTGGCGTTCGGACCCTGCGGGTTGACGTAGATCAGGCCCATCTGCACGGCGCTGAGGGGCTTCTCCAGGTCGCGCTCGCCGGTGTAGCGCTCGTCGCCGAGCCAGGTGCGCTCGGGACCCCAGTAGACGTCCTCGTCGGGCTCCCACACGTCGGCGCGCCCACCCGCGAAGCCGAAGGTGGTGAAGCCCATCGTCTCCAGCGCGCGGTTGCCGGCGAAGACCATCAGGTCGGCCCAGGAGATCTTGTTGCCGTACTTCTTCTTCACCGGCCAGAGCAGCCGGCGCGCCTTGTCGAGGTTGCCGTTGTCCGGCCAGCTGTTCAGCGGGGCGAAGCGCTGCATGCCCGCGCCCGCTCCGCCGCGGCCGTCGTCGACGCGGTAGGTGCCCGCGCTGTGCCACGCCATGCGCACCATGAAGCCGCCGTAGTGGCCGAAGTCGGCGGGCCACCAGTCCTTCGAGTCCGTCATCACGGCGTCGACGTCGGCGGTCAGCGCGTCGAGGTCGAGGGAGTTGAACGCGGCGGTGTAGTCGAAGTCCGCGTCCATGGGGTCGGCGACGGGCTGGTGCTTGCGCAGGATCTTCAGGTTGAGCTGGTTGGGCCACCAGTCGCGGTTGCTGGCGCCTTCGGTGGGGTGGTTGAAGCGGCCGGACGATACCGGGCACCCGCCTGAGGCATCGTCGTTCATGGCGCCGACGCCGGCGTCGGGAGTGTCAGACACGGGAATCCTTCCGATCTGTGCTGTGCATTGTTGCGGGGGTGGTGGTCGAACACGTGGGGCACAGGCCCCAGTAGACGACCTCGGCCTCGTCGATCACGAAGCCGTGGTCGTCGGACGCGGTCAGGCACGGCGTGGTGTCGACGGCACAGTCGACGTCGGCGATGGCGCCACACGACCGGCACACGACGTGGTGGTGGTTGTCGCCGACCCGCGACTCGTAGCGCGCCACGGAGCCCGTCGGCTGGATGCGCCGCACCAGCCCGGTCCGGGTGAGCGCGCGCAGCACGTCGTACACGGCCTGGTGGGACACCTCGCCGAGGTGTGCCCGGACGGCCTCGATGACCGAGTCCGTATCGGCGTGCGGGTGGTCGTGCACCGCGGACAGCACCGCGACCCGAGGACGCGTCACGCGCAGGGCGGCCTCGCGCAGCATGCGCTCGAAGTCCGAAGTGGTCGGCACGCGGGAAAGTGTGGCCAGTTTTCTGGAATCAGTCAAGTATCAGTCCGGGGTGGATCTCTGCGGCGGCGCCGAGCGTGCGCCCACTCATCCGACGCCCGGACAGGGTGCACGTTCGCGGGAGCCTCCCGGCGTCCGGGCCGGGTGCCGGGCCTGGTGATCGGCGGTTCGGGACGGGGAGCCGTGCGCCACGCCGTCCGGCGTCCCGAGATGGTGATCATGGGTCGGGGCGGCTTCGGGCGGCCGCGCGCTGGGCCCGCGGACGCGCACGCCGGAGGCGCCGCCCCGCAGCTACGGCCCTAGGATCGCTGCCGTGGCGTACTTCCGGATCTCCGAGGCGGCGGGACTGCTCGCCGTCAGCGACGACACCGTCCGGCGATGGGTGGAGACGGGCAAGCTGCCGGTCCGCCGGGACGCGTCGAACCGCCAGGTCATCGACGGGGTGGCGCTCGCCGAGTTCGCCCGGGAGCAGGCCCAGGCCGCGCCGGACCCGTCCGGGGTGGGGCGCTCGGCGCGCAACCGGATGGTCGGGCTCGTCACCGCGGTGCAGGCCGACCGGGTGATGGCGCAGGTGGAGATGCAGTGCGGGCCGCACCGGATCGTGTCGCTGATGAGCAGCGAGGCGGTGCGGGAGCTGGGCCTGGAGCCGGGGGTGCTGGCCGTCGCGGTGATCAAGTCGACGACGGTGGTGGTGGAGACGCCGGGCCGCTGACGGCCGCGAGCTCGCCCGAGCGCGCGGTGTCGTAGCCGCCGACCGCGGCGACGGTGGCGCGCAGTGCCGCCGTCCGCAGCGCCGTCACCAGCGGCGCGGCCGGGCCGAGCGCGGTGCCGGGCAGCGCCACGTCGTAGTCCTCCCAGGTCAGGTGGTGGAACTCCAGGTCGAGGTCCGCGGCCGCCGAGCGCACCCCGATCCCGGCGTCGACGGCCCCGGTCGCCACGGCGAGCGCCACCTCCAGGTGGGTGCCGACCTGCGGGCCGCGCAGCGCGTCGGGGTCGGCACCCGCGGCGCGCAGCAACCGGTCGAGCAGCACCCGGGTGCCGGTGCCGGGCGCGCGCACCGCCACCCGGCAACCGGCGAGATCGGCCATGCCGGTGATGCCGGCGGGGTTGCCGGGCGCCACGATCAGGCCCTGCTCGCGCCGCCACAGGTGCAGCAGGTGCGGGTCGAGCCCGCGCAGCAGGCCACGCGCGAACGGCGCGTTGTAGACGCCGGTGTGGTGCAGCAGGTGGATCGCGGCCCCGTCGGCGCGGCCGGTGCGCACGGCGCCGAGGCCGGCGAAGCTGCCCGACCCGGCGACGACCCGCAGCGTGCCGGGCAGGGCGCGGGCCAGGGCGTCGAGTGCGGGGTCGTCGCTGCCGGCGAGGGTGAACACCGACTCGGCGTGCAGGAACCGGCGGGCGGCGAGCCCGGCGCCGGTGGCGATGCGGGCTCGGCGGCGCTGCGCGAGCTCGATCAGGCCGGCGTCGGCGAGGTCGCGCTGCGCGCGGCTGACCGTCGACGGAGTGGTGTGCCATTCCCGGGCCAGTTCCCGCACCCCGGGCAGTTCGTCGCCGGGGTGCAGGTCCCCGGCCACGATGCGGCCGGCGACCTCGGCGCAGATCTCGCGGTATCGCGTCACGGATCCGCAGCCTAGAGTTGAATCACTCTGACATGTGACAGAAAGAGGCAGTGATGCGCCGGTTCCTGCTCGCGATCCTGGCCGTGCTCGTGCTCGGCGCGTGCGGGGCACCCGCGGCCGGGCCGTCGGCGGAGCGGTCGCTGATCCTCGCCACCACGACCAGCACGCAGGACTCCGGCCTGCTCGACGAGCTCCTGCCCGCCTTCACCCGCGACACCGGGTGGCAGGTGAAGACGATCGCCGTCGGCAGCGGGCAGGCCATCGAGCTGGGCCGCCGCGGCGAGGCCGACGTGCTGCTCGTGCACTCCCCCGCCGCGGAGCAGGAGCTCGTCGCCGAAGGCGCCACCGGCGCGCGACTGCTCGTCATGCACAACGACTTCGTGCTCGTCGGCCCGGCCGCCGACCCGGCCGGCATCCGCGGCGCGACCAGCACGGACGCTGTGGCCCGCATCGCCGCCGGCCAGGCGCTGTTCGTCTCCCGCGGCGACGACTCCGGCACGCACAGCCGGGAGAAGGACCTGTGGCGCAAGGCGGCCGTCGAGCCGGGCGGGAACTGGTACCAGTCCACCGGGCAGGGCATGGGCGCCACGCTGCGGGTGGCGAGCGAGAAGGCCGGCTACACCCTCACCGACCGCGCCACCTACCTCGCCCAGCGCGACACCCTCGCCCTCGACGTGCTGGGCGAGGGCGACGCGAACCTGCTCAACGTCTACCACGTGATCGAGATGACGGCCCGGGCCGGCGACCGCGTGCAGCCCGACGGGGCGAAGGCGTTCGCCGACTGGATCGTCGCCGCCCCCGCACAGGTCGCGATCGGGGAGTTCGGCCGCGCCGAGTTCGGGCAACCGCTGTTCACCCCGGACGCCGGCAAGGACGTGGCCACGCTGGGGAGCTGACCCGTGGACGTCGTCTGGGACGGACTCGCGCAGGCGTGGCGACTGCTGCTCACCGGCGACGAGGACACCTGGTCGATCACCCTGCTGACGCTGCGGGTGTCGCTCACCGCCACCGCGATCGCGCTGCTGCTCGGGCTGCCGCTGGGCACCCTGATCGCGCTCACCAGCTTCCGCGGCCGGCGCGTCGTCCTCGCCGGGGCGAACACCGGGATGGGACTGCCGCCCGTGGTCGTCGGGCTGTTCGTGACGGTGCTGCTGTGGCGCAGCGGGCCGCTCGGCGCGTTCGGTCTGCTCTACACCCCCGCGGCGATGATCGTCGCCCAGGCCGCGATCGCCACGCCGGTGGTGGTGGCGCTGGTGGCGGCGGCGGTCGCGCAGGTCGACCCGGACTTCCGGATGCAGATGCGCGCCGTCGGCGCCACGCACGTCCGCGCGTTGCTGGCGCTGCTCGCCGAGGCGCGGTTGCCGCTGCTGGCCGCGGCGATGGCCGGGTTCGGCGCGGTGGTGAGCGAGGTCGGCGCGGCGCAGATGGTCGGCGGCAACCTCGACGGCGAGACCCGCGTGCTCACCACGGCGGCCGTGCTCGCGACCGGCCGCGGGGAGTTCGCGCTGGCGATCGCGTTCGGGCTGGTGCTGCTGCTGATCGCGTTCGGCGTCAACCTCGTGCTCACCCTGGCCCAGCGGCGGTGAGCGTCGGCTGCCGGGCGCTGCGGGTGCACGCCGGGCGGACGCTGCTGCTGCACGTCGAGGACCTGCACGTGGCCACCGGCGCGACGCTCGCCGTGCTCGGCGCCAACGGCGCGGGCAAGTCGACGTTGCTGCGCGCGCTGGGCCTGCTCAGCCCGCACCGCGTCACCGGCGAGGTGCTGCTCGACGGCGCCCCGGCCACCCCGGCCGGAATGCGCGCCGCCGCCGCCGCCGTGCTCCAGCGCCCGATCCTGCGGCGGGGAAGCGCGCTCGCCAACGTCGCCAGCGGGCTGCGGTTCCGCGGCGTGCCGCGCCGCGAGGCCCGGCGCCGCGCGTTGCCGTGGCTCGACGCGCTGGGCGTTGCGCACCTCGCCGGCCGCGACGCGCGCAGCCTGTCCGGCGGGGAGGCGCAGCGGGTGAGCGTGGCCCGCGCGCTCGCCGTCGAGCCGCGGGTGCTGCTGCTCGACGAGCCGTTCACCGGCCTGGACGCCAGCACCCGCGCCGACCTCGTCGCCGACCTGCGCGCCGCCCTCGACGGCCGCCCCACCGCCACCGTGCTCGTCACCCACGACCGGCACGAGGCAGCCGCGCTGGCCGGGGACGTCGCCGTGCTCGTCGACGGCCGGGTACGCCGGCACGGGCCGTTTGCCCGCGTGCTGGACGACCCGGGAGACGTCGACACCGCGCGGTTGCTCGGCTGGACCAACGTCGTGCACGGCGCGGGCGGCACGCTCGTCGCGCGGCCCGAGCACGCCCGGCTGGCGTGCCGGGCGGCCGGTGGGTGCGGCGGGGGCGGGTGCGGGGACGCGGGCGGGTGCGGGGACGCGGGCGGGTGCGGGGAGGCCGGCGGGGGCGGGGACGCCGGCGGGGGCGGGGACGCGGGCGCGTGCGAAGGCGGGGCGGTACGGGTGCCCGGGACGCTGCGCCGCGTGGTGCCGCTCGGGCCCGCCACCCGCGTCGACGTCGACACCGGCAGCGGGTCGCTGACCTGCCTGTACCCCGGCGACGCGGCAGGCCTCGCCCGCCCCGGCAGCGCGGTCACGGTTGTTCTGGCGGGGACGAGACCGGTCCGGACGGCCGCCGCCCCTGACGCGCGCCGCCGCCCCTGACGCGCGCCGCCGAGTGTGCGTTCTGTCGGTTCGCAGGGTGCGTGGGTGCACGGTCGACGAGGATGGGGGCCTCGGCATCAGGCGAGCGTGCGGTCTGGCAGCCACGGCGGTGTGTGGGTGCACGGTCAGCGCGGCGGGCGGGGTCGGGCGGGGGGGGTGCGTTGCGCGCGAAAGTCCGTCGCCGTCGCATTCGGATCGCGCGTAGCGTCGACGGCGTCCCGGTCGGCCGCTGCGGCGCGCCTCGACGACCGGCGCAGCCCCGACGTCAGGAGTCCCGCATGACCGCCGGCCGCACCGGCACCCCCGCTCCCGATGCCACTGGTCCCGATGCCACCGGTCCCGATGCCACCGGTCCCGACGCCACCGGTCCGGACGACCCCGGGGTGAACGCCTCGCTGGTGATCTGGCTGCTCGTGGGCTCGGCGTTCGTGATGATCCTCAACGAGACGATCGTGCTCGTCGCGCTGCCCGCGATCATCGCCGACCTGGGCGTCACCGTGTCCACCGCGCAGTGGCTGACCAGCGGTTTCCTGCTGACGATGGCCGTGGTCATCCCGGTCACCGGGTTCCTGCTCCAGCGGTTCGCGCCGCGCGCGGTCTACCTCGCGTCGATGACGCTGTTCTGCGCGGGCACGCTGCTGGCCGCGCTCGCCCCGAGCTTCCCGCTGCTGATGGCGGGCCGGGTCGTGCAGGCCACGGGCACCGCGGTGATGGTGCCGCTGCTGATGACGTCGGTGATCCGGCTGGTGCCCGCGGAGAGCCGCGGCGCGCGGATGGGCACGATCATGGTGGTGATCGCGGTGGCGCCCGCGGTGGGGCCGACGGCGTCCGGGCTGATCCTCACCGTGCTCGGCTGGCGGGCCACTTTCTGGGTCGTGCTGCCGATCGCGCTGCTCGCCCTCGCCGCCGGGGCGCGGTGGCTGCGCGTCACGGCGCAGACGCGTCGGGTTCCGCTGGACGTGGCGTCGGTGCTCCTGTCGGTGCTCGCCTTCGGCGGCCTGGTGCACGCGCTCAGCGCCGTCGGGGAGTCCGCACGCGGCGACGCGAGCGTGTCCCCGTGGCTGCCGGGGACGGTCGGGGTGGTGGCGATGGTCGTGTTCGTCACCCGCCAGCTGCGCCTGCAACGCACCGGGCACCCGCTGCTCGACCTGCGTCCGCTCGCCCACGCCCCGTTCACGGTGCCGGTGGTGTTGATGGTGTTGATGTTCATGGCGCTGTTCGGGGTCCTGATCCTGCTGCCGCTCTACATGCAGGACGTGCTGGACGCGAGCCCGCTGGCCGCCGGCCTCGTGCTGCTGCCCGGCGGCCTGGTGATGGGCCTGCTCGGGCCCTTCGTCGGGCGGATGTACGACCGGATCGGCCTGCGGCCCCTGGTCCTGCCCGGTTCGGTGGTCGCGGCGGGCGCGCTGTGGGCGTTCGTCACGCTCGACCCCGCCTCGGCGCTGTGGGAGCTCGTCGCCATGCACGTCGTGCTGGTGCTCGGCGTGTCGTTCATGATCACTCCCCTGATGACCGACGCGCTCGGTGCGCTGCCCGCCACGCTCGACTCCCACGGCAGCGCCATCCTCACCACGCTCCAACAGGTGGCGGGCGCGGCGGGCACCGCGCTGTTCGTCACGGTGATGGCGCTCGCGTCGGCCGGAGCCGCGACGGGAGCCGACGCCGCGGGAGCCCGGATGGCGTTTCTCACCGCTGCGTTGATCGCCACGGCGGCGGTGCCGGTGACGCTGCTGGCGGGACGCCGAGCGCGGGCTCCGGTGCCCGCCTGAGCCGCAGGCTCCCGTCCGCGCGGCCAGCCGGCATGATCACCGTACGGGGACGGGCAGCGGCGACCGCCTGGCCCGTGGTCACCGTTCGGGGATGGGCAGCGGCGACCGCCTGGCCTGTGGTCACCGTTCGGGGACGGTAGACCGTCCTGGCCGCGGCTCGGCGTCCCGAAGCGATGATCATGTCGGCCCGGCCCGCCGCGGTCTCGCGCCTGCTGTGCCTCGGTCTCCTGCTCGCTCGGTCGGCATGATCACTGTTCGGGGCGGCCACAGCTGGGCCATGATCACCGTTCTGGGACGCGGGACCGTCCTGGCCGCGGCTCGGCGTCCCGAAGCGATGATCACCGTGTCGGCCCCGCCCGCCGCGGCTCCGCTCATCCGCGTTGCGTCCGGCCCGCCGCCCGCGCCGCGTCTGTCCGCACCGCGGCCCGGCGCGTCCGTCCCGGCGTGGCCGTCCCGGACCCGGCCGCCGCCCCGGCGCGCCGGTCAGCAGCCCACCGGCTCGCCGTTCTCCAGGTACCACGTCGTGCCGGCCGCGCGGGCGCCCAGCGCGGCCGTCACCCGGCGGGTCAGGCGCGGCTCCAGCATCACGAACAGCTCGTCGGGGTCGATGAACGCCCAGCTGTCGATGACGCCGAATGGCATGTCGATCGCGTCGAGCTGGTCGTCGGTGAGCTCGCCGCCGTCGAAGACGAACAGCACCCGCTCCTCACGTACGCGCGGCGCCCAGTCGACCACCAGCAGCCGCCCGGGGACGACGTCGAGGCCCAGTTTCTCCTGCAGGGCCCGCCCGCAGGCCTGCCGAGGGGTCTCCGCGTGTTCCACGCCGCCCGCCGGGATCGCCCACTCCGCGCGCTCGTTGGGCTCGACGAGGAACACCGCGCCCTCGGCGTCGACGAACAGTGCCCCGGCCGTACATCGCGGCTGCGCCCGGTCCTCCACGGCGATCATCCAACCGCCCGGCCCGGCGCGGGGGAAGGCCGGGCGCTCAGTAGCCGGTGTTGACCAGCCCGGTGGCGGCGCGCCGGAGGTGGTCGAGCATCCGCTCGCGGTGCGGCTCGGGAACTCCGGCGCCGTCGATCGCCGCCTGCATGCACCGCACCCACGCCGCCCGCTCGACCGGGCCGATCCGCCACCGGAAGTGCCGCACCCGCAACCGTGGGTGCCCGCGCTGCTCGGCGTAGGTGCGCGGCCCGCCCCAGAACTGCTCCAGGTACATCCGCATCCGCTCCTGGGCGGGACCGAGGTCGTCGGGGTAGAGCGGGCGCAGCACCGGGTCGGCGGCGACCCCGGCGTAGAAGCCCGCGGCGATCGCCCGGAAGACCGGCGCGCCGCCGACCTCGTCGTAGAAGCTCGGCGCGTCCCCCACCTCGAGGTCGAAGTTCGTGGGGTCGGCCATGGCCGCCATTATCGCCCGTCGAGATTCCTGCGCCCGGCGGCGGCGCCGGGGAGGCCCCGGCCGGTATTCTCCGCGCATGATCCTGATCATGCTGAAGATCCCGGTGCGGCCGGAGAAGACCGACGAGTGGCTCGCGCTGGCCGACAGCTACACCAAGGCCGTCCGGGCCGAGCCCGGCAACCACTTCTTCCAGTTCTCACGCAGCCTGGAGGACGAGAACGAGTACGTCTGCATCGAGGGCTTCGAGAACGCCGAGGCCGGCGGCGAACACATGAAGCAGGACCACGTCGCCCACTTCATGGGCACCGCACCCGATCTCGTCGCAGCCCGCCCGAAGATCATCTACGTGGACGCCGAGGAGGTCACCGGTTTCGTCGAGATGGGCGAGATCGCGCCCCGCTGACCCCACCCCGCTGACCACCACGCGGCTGACCCCACCGGGCCGCGGCCGTCAGTGCACGGCCGCGGTCCGGGACAGCGCGTGCTCCACGAGCGTCACCAGCGCGCTCAGGCAGGCCTCGGGGTTGCGGGCGTCGAGCCGCACGATCGGGCAGCCGGCCGGCAGGGCCAGCGCCTCGCGCACCACGTCGTCGTCGAAGTTGTCGGTGTCGGGGAAGCCGTTGACGCCCACGACGAACGGAAGTCGCCGGTTCTCGAAGTAGTCCACGGCCGGGAAGCAGTCGTCGACGCGGCGCAGGTCCACCAGGACCACCGCGCCCACCGCGCCGCGGGAGAGCTCGTCCCACATGAACCAGAACCGGTCCTGGCCGGGCGTGCCGAACAGGTAGAGGATCAGCGAGGAGTCGACGCTGATCCGCCCGAAGTCCATGGCGACGGTCGTGGTGGTCTTGCCCGGCACCCCGTCGGCGTCGTCGATCCCGATCGAGGCCGTGGTGAGCGACTCCTCGGTGAGCAACGGCGGGATCTCCGACAGGGCCCGGACCATGGTCGTCTTGCCGACCCCGAAGCCGCCGGCGATGACGATCTTGAGCGGGATCGGCGAGGTGTCACCGGGCAAGGAGGCCCTCCAGGAGTCGCTCGAGCAGTGCGGGCGTCGGCCCGCCCTCGGGGGTCGCCGACGGCGCGACGTGCACGGTCAGGTAACCGGCGTCGGCGAGGTCGCTGACCAGCACCCTCGCCACGCCGACGGGCACGCCGAGTCCGGCCCCGATCTCCATCACCGACACGGGCCGGTCGGACATCTCGACGATGGTGCGGTACTCGGGCTGGCAGTCGGCGAGCCCTGCGGTGCGGTCGGTGGCCGTGACCAGCGTCTCCAGCGGCAGGTCGTGGCCGGCGGAACGGGTGCGCCCGCCGGTGACGGCGTAGACGGGCACCACCCGGCCGCCCTGTTCGGTCACGGCCGCTGATCCTCGACGATCCGTTCACCCGGGGTCAGCGCGTGGCCGACCCGCGACGCGAGCATCGTCATCTCGTAGCCGACCAGGCCGATGTCGCAGGTGCGCTCGGCGTACACGGCCAGCGCCGCGCCCTGGCTGATGGCGCTGACGAAGAAGTAGCCGCCCGCCAGCTCCAGGATCGTCTGCGTGACCTGCCCCGCCCCGAGCAGCTGCGCGGTGCCGCGGGCCAGGCTGCCCAGCCCGGATGCCGCCGCGGCGAGCTGGTCGCCGAGCGTCTCGGTCATGCCGGGCGAGGTCGCGAGGCGCAACCCGTCGGCGGACACGACGACCGTGTTGACGACGCCCGGGGTGTCGCGGGTGAACTCCACGAGCAGCCAGTCGAGCTGCCTGCGGTCCACGGAGCCTCCGATGGTCACCGCGCGCTCCCGTCACCGTCGACGACGGCCTGTGCGGACCGGCGGCTGGCCTGGTAGCGCGACAGGGCGCTGGCCGCGGACGGGCCGGCCACGACGGGTGGGCCGGTGTCCGGTTCCGGGTCCTGCGTGCCGCGGCGCAGCTCCGGTGCCAGCGATGCCTGCGGCACCCGCCGGCGCAGGCCCTGCACCGTGGCGCCGGGGCCGTCGGCCACCGGTCGCCGGGACGGGCCGGCGCGCAGCCCCTCCGCGGGCGACGGGTCGCGTGGCGCGGGGGTCGACCCGGTCTGCGCCCCGTTCCCGGGCCCGTGCTGCGGCACGAACAGCGACAGCGACCCGGTGGTCGGCATCGGGACGGGCGCGCGGTGCGGCTCGGGCCGTTCGGCGGCGACCCGCTCGGCGGGTGGTTGCGGCGCGGGGGCGGGTTCCGCGCGCGGGACGTAGGACGACGGCTCGCTCGACCGCGGCGCCGGCACGTCCGGCGCCGGGGCCTCCCACCACCCCGTCCAGCCGCCGTCCGCGGGGGGCTCGGCGGGCGGCAGGGTGAGCATGCGCGAGGGAGCCTCGCGGGTCAGTGTGTCCAGGGCGCCGCCCCGGTGCGGCGCGGCGCTGTCGCCCAGTGCCGCGTGCGGGCGCGAGCCGTTGCGGGCCGCGACCTTCTCCGGCATCGCGTGCCGGGACGGCTCGCGGGTCTGCTCCAGCAGCGCCACCGGCAGCTGCACGACCGCGGTGATGCCCGAGCCGGGCGTGGCGTTGAGCGACACCCCGATGCCGTGCCGGGCGGCGAGCCGGGCGACGACGTGGAAACCGAGCCGCTGGGCGACCGACAGGTCGACCTCCGGAGGCCGGGCGAGCAGGGCGTTGGCCGTGGCCAGCTCCTGCTCGGGCATGCCGACGCCCCAGTCCTCGATCGTCAGCAGGTAGCCCTCCGCGTTGCGCGCACTGCTCGGCCGGGTGCGGATGGTCACGACCGAGTCCGGCGGGGAGAACCGCACGGCGTTCTCGGTGAGCTCGGCGAGCAGGTGCGTGAGGTCGGTGACGCACTGGCCGGACACGGCCGTCACCTCGTCGACGGTGAACGCCACCCGTTCCAGGTCCTCGGTCTCCGCGATCGCGGCGCGCACGACGTCGCGCAGCGGGACCGGCTCGCGCCACACCCGGGCCGGTTGCTCCCCGGAGAGCACCAGCAGGCTCTCGGCGTTGCGCCGCACGCGGGTGGCGAGGTGGTCGAGGCGGAACAGCTCGGCGAGCGCGTCGGGGTCCTTCTCGGACTCCTCCAGCTGGTTGATGATGTCGAGCTGGCGGTAGAGCATCGTCTGGTTGCGCCGGGCCAGGTTGACCAGCAGGTCGGAGGTGAACTGGCGGCGTCCGATCTCGGTGTCGGCCAGCTGCGTGGCCAGCGCGTTCTTCTCGTTCTGGGAATCCTCGGTGACCCGCCAGAACAGCGTCATCCCGATGCACGCCGCGAGCACCGCGACACCGTGCAGCAATGACCACAGCCACGGGTTGCCCTGACCGGAGGTGTGACTGAAGATCAGATTCTGCTGCCACGCGGAACCGATTCCGTGGGTGAGCACGGTGAGCGCGATATTGCACAGGAACGGCGCCCAGTCCTGGTAGAGCGCGATGAACCCGATGATGATGAAGAAGTGGAAATGCGCCTCGATGGCGCCGCCCGTGAGCCCGACCAGGGCGGTGGAGCAGTAGACCAACCCCGTCGTCACCGCCACGGCGGGACCGCGTCTACCAGGCAGAACGTGGCCGAGAACGATGCACGCGATCGGCGCGAGGAGCACCAGGCCGATCGTCAGGAGCTGGTGACCGAGCAGCAGCCCGATCACGGCGAGCCCGGGGACGTGGCCCAGCAGGATCCGCTCCAGGAGCCGGTGGCGGCGTTGCCAGTCCACCTCGTCGAGCATGCCTCCGCGGGGGAGATAGTCGAGCAACGACTTCGCCTTCGAGGGGCGCACCGTTCTCCTTCCGTGGCTGTCCAATGGTCCGAATGGACCAGTGAATTCACCCGAGAAGCGTAGCTGGGGGAGCCTGCTGATATCGCGGCTTCGGACCGTACACCTCTTGTGAACTCCGCATGGCACGGACCCGGAAATGTTGCCGAAGCTGTTGCTCGGCGTGATCGCGCGATTGCGTAGGGTGCGCGGGATGCGCCTCGTCCTCGCGTCCGCGTCCCCCGCCCGGCTCGGGCTCCTGCGGTCCGCCGGCCTGGACCCGGTGGTCGAGGTCTCGGCCGTCGACGAGGACGCGCTGCTCGCCACGCTGATCCACGCCCCGCCCGCCGAGCAGGTCACGGCGCTGGCCGCGGCGAAGGCCACCACCGTCGCCCGCCGGATCGCCGGCGCGCACCCGGACGCGGTCGTCGTCGGCTGTGACTCGATGCTGCACGTCGGCGGCGCGCTCGTCGGCAAGCCCGCGGACGCCGCGCAGGCCCGGGCCCGCTGGCGGGGGATGGCCGGCGGGTGCGGCGAGCTCGTCACCGGGCACGCCGTGCTGCGGCTGGCGGGCGGGGACATCGACCGGGTCGCCGAGGGCGCCGCCGCGACCACCGTCCGCTTCGGCACCCCCACCGCCGCCGCGCTCGACGCCTACCTGGGCACCGGCGAGCCGCTCGCCGTGGCCGGGGCGTTCACCCTCGACGGGTACGGCGGGTGGTTCGTCGAGGGCATCGACGGCGACCCATCGAACGTCGTCGGCCTGAGCCTGCCGCTGGTGCGCCGCCTGCTCGCCGGGGTGGGGGTGCGGGTCACGGACCTGTGGACGACGGCGCCCCGGTGAGAGGGCCGGAACCGGTGGGGCCCGGCGCGCCCGCGGGCTCGTCCGGCTTGCTCCGGTCGGTCGGCTCGCCCCGGTCGGCCGGTTCGGTCGGCTCGGCCGTGAGCCAGTCGCGCAGCTCCAGGTGGCGGAACTGCACCGCGATCCCGGTCAGGCCCAGCACGCCCGCCTCGTAGGCCCAGTCGAGGAACCGCCCGAACCGGCGCGGTACGGCGCCGCGGGCGGAGAGCAGGCCCACGGCGATGACGTAGCGGACCCCGGTGTCGCAGTTGGGCAGGACGAACCACACGGTGCCGAGCAGTGCGATCGGGACGACGGCGGCCCCACCGAGCAGGTAGCAGACGGCGACCAGCGGGACGCCGATCACGAGCCCCGTGAACGCGCCGCTGACGAACTCGCCGCGCACGAGGTCGGACGGGTGCCGCAGCCGCTCCGGCAGCCGGGTGGCGCGGTAGGTGATCTCCGAGGTGACGTTGTTCAGCAGGCTGATCCCGGCCGCGGCACCGCCGAGTACCGCGGCCGCGGTGAGGCTGCCCAGCAACCACCAGCCGATCGCGAAGAGGACGGCACCGACCGTGAGGTCGAGCCACAGGTCCCTGGCGATGCCGCGCGCGGCCCTGCGCCACGTCGCCCGGCTGCCCAGCATCCGCAGGTCGATCTCGCCCAGCGACAGCCGCAACCGCCATGCCTGCGACGCCGCACCGATCGTCACCACGATGGCGAAGATCGGGAAGAGCGCCGCGAACAGGCCGGCCACCGAAGGGTCCTGGATGAACCGACCGAGCAGCCCGACCTGCACCGCCGGGCCGCCGATGAGCAGCGAGCCGGCCAGGGCGACGCCGCACACGACCGCGACCGCCGCGGCGGCGTGCAGCACGCGCGGCAGCCGCATGCCCGCGGCCAGCCAGATCAGCGGCACGTCCAGGTCCGTACCGGACAGCCGCAGGTGCCCCTCCTGCCATCGCAGGTGCCTGGCCATCGTGCGCAGCCAGGTCCGTGCCTGCGCGGCGGTCATGGCCGGGAACGCGGCGCTGCGGGTGCTGCGCAGCACGGCGGGCAGGAACCCGGCGAGCAGGTCCGCGAGCAGCGCGTCCTCGTCGCGCCGGGCCAGCGCGCAGAGCCGGGCGACGTCCGGCGGTTCGGTCCGGTAGGTCGTGACCAGCAGGAACAGTCGCCACGGGGTGGCCAGCGCGGCGCCGAGCGGGCTGGTCGGGTCGCGCAGGTCCGCCACCAGCTCGGCCCAGGCCGGCGCAAGTCGCCCGTCCGGGCCGGGGAACAGCTGCGTCAGGACCGGCTCGATCTCCTCGACCGTGAGCGACCGGATCCGCAGCACACCGGCCATCCGCACGCCCGCGTGGTGCTCGCCGGCCAGGTGGTCGAGGATCCCGAGGAACTCGTCGTAGCGCCCGGTCACGACCGCGGGTGGGAAGCGGGTGCCGCGCATCACGTTGAGCGCGCGGATCGCGTTCGCCGCGCGCACCGGCGGTTCGCCCTCGGCGTCCATCTCGTCGAGGCCGTCGAGGATCGGCAGCACCCGGCCCCGCCCGACCAGTTCCCGCCCGGTGCGGGCGTCCTTCACGTCCTTCGACTCGACGAGCTGCTCGACGATCCACGCGTCGAGCCGGTCGGCGAGCTCGTCGTCGGTGGGGTCGCCGGTGCCCTGGTCCCAGGTGGGCAGGCTCAGCACCACCGGCACCCGGCCGCCGCCCGGCCCGTCCTCGGGCCAGTCCCGCTCGAGCAGCCGCACCGCCAGCTCGGTGGCCAGCATCGTCTTGCCCGCACCCGCCCGACCCAGCACGACGAGGCGACCGTCGGGCGCGGCCGCGTACGCGTCGACGATCCGGGAGAGCTGCCCGACCGGCGCCACGGTGCCGAGCACCGGCTCGAACGTCAGGTCGGCCTCGAACTGCCGGTCCAGGAGCATCCGCTGGCGCGCCCGGCCGTGGCGGGCCCGCATCCGCGCGGCCAGCGACCGAGCGGCCTCCTCGATCTCGTCGCCCGGCTCCGGACGCGACCGCAGCGCCAGCACGCCGCACACCAGCGAGACGACGATCGCGACGGCCTGCAGCGGGATGCCCAGGAGCTGCGCGGCGTCCGCTCCCCCGGTGTCGTCGCTGAGCTCCAGCGCGACGGCGACGAACACGGCGACGACCAGGACCGACAGGATCACCAGCCGGCGGGGCGTCAGCCATTCGGGCATGCCGGGATGATGGCAGCGGCGCCGCCGGACTGCGACCGGCAAACCTCGCGAACCGCGCACCGTCGAACCGTGCTTCGCTGCGCCCGAACCTCATATCCCGGTGAAGAACGTCGCGTCCACGGTGTCCGCATGGTCACACTCGCTGCGGGATCGGACCGCGGAGGTGGGGACGTGGACGCGACGCTGGCGTGGAGCACGCTCGGGGGACCGGGGGACACCTGGGGGATCAGCGGCCCGGTGTTCCTGTTCGGCTACGCGATGGTCGTCCTGGCCGTGTGGCTCGCAGGCGCCCAGGCCCGGCGGACGATCGCCGGCGCCCCCATGGGCCGCCCGGGGGTCGACCCGCAGGCCCGCCCGTACGACATCGCCTACCTCAACGGCGGGCGCGACCTCGCGGTCTACGCCGCGATCGGCGCCATGCACCAGGCCGGCACGATCACCCCTCTCAAGGGGCAGGTGCGGGCCGCCGGCCGGCTCGCGCCCGGCGCCGACCAGCTGGAACGGGCCGTGCACTTCGCCACCACCGTCCCGCTGGGCCGCTCCCGCCTGCTGCACAACGGCACGGTCGGTACCGCGCTCGACGCGATCCACGCCCGGCTCGTCGCGGGCGGGCTGCTGCTCGCCGACGCCGACCGCCGCCGCTACCGGGCCGTGGGCTGGTGGATGGTCGCCGTCGCGGGCCTCGGGCTCGTCCGGCTGCTCGCCGGGATCGCCGCCGCCAAGCCGGTGGGCTACCTGCTCGCGGGCCTGGCCGTGGTGTCGGTCGTCGCTCTCGTACAGCTCGCGCGGGCGCCGCGCCGCACCCGCGCAGGCGACCGCGTGCTCGCCTCGCTGCGCACCGAGCACCACGGCCTGTCCCCGGCGATGCGGCCGGACTGGGCCGTGTACGGCGCCGGGGGCGCCGCGCTCGGCGTGGGCCTGTTCGGCACCTCGGCGCTGTGGGCGTCCGACCCGGCGCTCGCCGGTGAGATCGAGCTGCAGCGGGCCGCGGCCGCGGGCGGCTCCGGGAGCGGTGCCTACAGCGGTGGCAGCGATTCCGGTGGCGGTGGCAGTGGCGATTCCGGTGGTGGCGGCGGGGGTGGCTGCGGCGGCGGCGGGGGTTGTGGCGCCTGACGGCGGCGTCGCAGGAACGGCCGCCGCGGTCGTGGGGGCTGGGGCCGCGGCGGCCGGGGGGGCGGCCGGGATGTCGGGGGTCGGGGGTGTCGGCATCGGCTGGCGCCCGGAGATCTCCGTCCTGGTCACGGGCCTTCCGGGGCTCGGCTTCTGCGAGGTGATCGCCGAGTCGGTGGATCCCGGGTCGCCGCCCCGCGCGGTCACCGAGCTGCGCGACCGCGGCGTCGCCGTGGTGCCGCACGGCGTGCGCCTGTCCCTGGGCGGCGCCGAACCCGTCGACGCGGGCCGGATCGCGCACCTGTCGGCGTGCGCGGCGGAACTGCGGGCGCCGCTGGTGAGCGAGCACGTCGCGTTCGTCCGGGCCGGGGGGCGCGAGGCGGGCCACCTGCTGCCGGTGCCGCGCTCCCGCGCGGCCCTCGACGCGCTGGTCTCGAACGTCACCCGCCTGCAGGCCGAGCTGGACGTGCCGCTGGCGCTGGAGCCGATCGCGGCGCTCGTCGACTGGCCCGACGACGAGTACACCGAGGCCGACTTCCTCACCGCCCTGCTCGACCGCACCGGCGCACTGCTGCTGCTCGACGTCGCCAACGTGCACGCCAACGCCGTCAACCGCGGCCACCACCCGGAGGCGACGCTCGACGCCCTGCCCCTGGACCGCATCGGCTACGTGCACGTCGCGGGTGGCGCGGTCGACGCCGACGGGCGCTACCACGACACGCACGCCCATCCCGTCGCGGCGCCCGTGCTCGACCTGCTCGCCGCGCTCGTGGCGCGGCTGCCCGTCCCCCCGCCCGTGCTGCTGGAGCGCGACGGCGGCTACCCGCCCGCGGCCGAGCTGCGCGCCGAACTGGCCGCCGTCACCGCCGCCACCCTCCCCCCCGCCCCCGCCCCCCGCGAGTCCGCGTATTCGGCCCGGCGAGTCCGCATTCTCGACCCCGCGAGTCCGCGTTCTCGACCCGGCGAGCGGTCGTCCCGGCTCGTCGACGATCAGGTCGCGCTCGTCGACGCTCTCGTCGCCGGTGCCCCCGACCCGGCCGGGTTCGACCCCGGCGACCTGGCCGCCACCCGCGCTGCCCTGCTGCGCAAGCGGGCAGCCGCGGCGGCGGTCGAGTGGCCGTTGCTCGCTGCGTCCCTGGGTGCGGACTGGCTGGGGGTGTTCGCCGCGCACGCCGCCGGGCGCCCGCCCGTGGGCGCGCTGCGCGAGGGCTGGGACGTCGCCCG
>JBQTJE010000146.1:0-2715 GCA_052387455.1 Pseudonocardia sp. | reverse complement strand
ACCACCGTCTCGTCCGCGCCGCCACCGCGCACCGGAGCCGCGCGCGCCTGGCCCGGCTGCAGGCCCTGGTGCGGGTGCCGTTCCGGCGCGCTGCCCGCACCCGGGCGGCCGCGGCCCGACGGGCGGCGGGCACGTCCGCCGTGACCTGAGCTGCACCGACCCGCCGTGGCTGTCCGGCCCGGCACCGACCCGCAGGCGCCATCTGAGCGCGCCTGCCCCGAGAGCGACGGCGCCCCGCCCTCCCGCGGCGGGGCGCCGTCGCCGTGCTCAGGCCCCGGCGTCGGCGACCGGGTCGGGCTCGAAGATCCACGGTTGCCAGCGCCGGACGATCCGTTGCAACGCGACGTCGGCATCAAGCTGGCAGAGCACGCCGAGGGTGCCCATCGTGACCCGGTGCACGAGCAGGTACTGCGGTGGCAGGTTGAGCTCGAGGCCGGTGTCGAAGTGCGGGCTGCGCAGGTCGCCGACGCGCTCGGCCTGCCGTTGCAGCCACGGCCGGTCGAACCGGAACACCTCGTAGCGCAGCGGCTCCGCGAACGGCGCGAGGTACGCCATCGCGTCCTGCCCGGTCGTGCGCGCTCCCGGCAGCACGAAGCCCTCGCGGCGCAGCAGCGCGATGAGGTCGTCGGGCCGGTCGGCCAGCGCGAGTCGGGTCATCTCCGACAGGGGCCGCGGCAGTCCCTGCGGCAGTCTCGCGACGGCCCCGTAGTCGATCACCAGCAGGCGGCCGTCGTCGAGCAGCTGGAAGTTGCCCGGGTGCGGGTCGGCGTGCAGCAGCCCGACGCGCGCGGGCGCCGAGTAGTGGAACTCCGACAGGCGTGCCGCCGCGTGGTCGCGCTCGTCCTGGGTGCCCGCGCGGATGATGTCGGAAAGCTTGCGCCCGGTGACCCATTCGGTGACCATCGCCCGCGGCGCCGACGCGACCACCCGCGGCACCTTCACGTGCTCGTCGCCGTCGAAGGCCGCGGCGAACGCGCGCTGGTAGGCCGCCTCGTCGCGGTAGTCGAGCTCCTCGGTCATCCGCTCGCGCAGCTCGGCCACCAGCGGCTTGATCTCCACCCCGGGCACGAGCGGCTGGAGCAGCCGGCTCATCCGGGAGACCTGGCGCAGGTCCGACAGCAGGGCCTCCTCCGCGCCCGGGTACTGCACCTTCACCGCGACGTCGCGCCCGTCGTGCCAGGTGGCCCGGTGCACCTGGCCGATGCTCGCCGCCGCGGCGGGGCGCTCGTCGAACTCGGCGAACCGCCCGCGCCAGCCGCGGCCGAACTGCTCGGCGAGCATCCGGTGGACGTCGGCGGTGGGCATCGGCGGCGCGGCGGTCTGCAGCTTGACCAGCGCGTCCCGGAACGGAGCCGCGTACTCCTCGGGCACGGCGGCCTCGAACACGCTCAGCGCCTGACCGAACTTCATGGCCCCGCCCTTGAGCTCGCCCAGCACGGCGAACACCTGCTCGGCGCTGCGGGCCAGCAACTGCGCGGAGATCTCCTCCCGGTCGCCCCCGACCATCCGCCGGCCCCAGCCCGCCGCGGCCCGGCCGGCGATCCCGAGCGGGATGCTGGCGAGCTTGGCGGTGCGGGCCGCGGTGCGCCGGGGGATGTCGGTCACGATCGGATTGTCCCCCGGCCGGGACCGCTCGCGCATCCGGTGTCCGGTGCGTCACGGTGGCGGTGGCGGTGGCGGTGGCGGTGGCGGTGGCGGTGGCGGTGGCGGCGCGGCGCGGCGCGGTTCGGTTCGGTTCGGTGCGGTGCGGCTGCGCGCGCGGTGAGCCTCATGATCGTCGTTTCGGGACCGGCGACCGTGCCTCGTGCGGCCGCGCGTCCCGAGACGGTGATCATGGCGTGCCCGGACGGAGGGCGACACCGGTGGAGAGCCACCCGCAGCAGCCGGGATGCGGTTCCCACGGGCGACGGGTGATCGTCGCCGATGCCGGGTCGACGACGAGCGTGGCCCCGAGAGCCGGCGGCGGCACGGCGCTGCCGGCGTCCAGCGCGGCAAGGGCCTGCGCGGTGCCGACCGCGACGGTGGCGGCGGCGCATGCCGGGTGGGCCTGACCCGTGCTGCCGGCCAGCGCCGCGGCGGCGCTGCGCCAGCCGGGATCGTGGTCGCGGCGGTGCATTTCCAGGCAGTGCAGGCACGCCGTGCGGCCGGGCAGCACGAGCGGGCCGACGACGCCGGCGCCGTCGCGCAGCTGCACCGTCAGGTGCGGGATGCCGTCTGCGGTCAGGGCGACGACGTGGGCGGGGTCGGGTACGAGAGCGTCGGCGAGCACCGCGACGTCCGGCAGGATCCGTTGCGGAAGGGGCCCCGTTCGGACGACCGGGGCGGTGCGGCGCACGGCGGCCGTGACCGGATCGACCGCAGGCGCGTCCGGGTGGTCGTTGGCGGAGTCGGCGGAGTGCGCGACGGTGCCGAGGCGGCGGCGGTCTGCGGCGACGCCACCGCCCGTGCGCACGTGGTCGCGGGTTCGGGGCCCGGCGGCGGCCGCCGCCACGTGCACCGCGCCGAGGCCGGCGTCGGCCAGACCCGCGGCGATCCCCGCCGCGAGTGGACCGGTCCCGAGCACCAGCGCGACCGACGCGGCGAGGCGCTGTGCCCGGCGGTCCTCCGCCGCGGCGTCGATGAGCGCGCCCGCATGCCAAAGCCGTTGCAGCAGCGACGCCGCCTGGCCTGTGTCGGCGCCCCGAGCGGTCGCGTCGGCCAGGACCTCGGCGGGCG
>JBQTJE010000145.1:0-40851 GCA_052387455.1 Pseudonocardia sp. | reverse complement strand
TTCACCTCGGCGAAGTGGTCCACGGCGATGCCGGTGAGGTTCTCGACGGTGGCGACGAGCACCCGCCTGCCGGCCTCGCGGGCCAGCCGGTCGCGCTCGGCGGGCATCAGGGCGCGGTTCGCGGTGGCCTTCTCGACCTCGGCGAGGCCCCGGCGGTAGGCGGTATTGATCTTGTGGGTGCCGCGGTCGCCCGCGATCTCGACGAAGCTGTCGCGCGGCAACGACACCGCCACCGCCCGCGGCTCGGGGCCGCGGGGCACGTGCAGCAGGATGATCGTGTCGGTGTTGAGCTGCCCGTCGTCGTCCCCGGCGTGCAGCTGCGTGAGGACGTCCGGCGGCAACGGGCGCCCGGACGTGTCGGTGCGGCTGTCCAGGCCGACCAGCAGGGCGGTGAACGGTGCCTCGGGGGCTCGCGGGCCCGATGGGGCGGCGACGGCATCGCTCGTGGCCAGCCCGTCACCGAATCGGTCGGCGACCGACCAGCCGTAGCCGCTCGCGACCAGCACGGCGACCGACAGCAGCGTCGCGACTCCCCGCGCCACCCCGCGCCCGACCCGCGCGGCCCCCCGACTCTGCCCGTCCACCGTTCCCGTCCCCGCCGTCGACGGCCCGATCGATCAACCGTAGCCAGCGGTGTGTACCCGTCGTTGACGTGGGGTATTCCCGGCCACCACCGGACAAAGGAGACACCATGCTCGCGATCGTGGCTGCCGTGCTGTTCGGGATCGCGCTCGTCCTGCAACTCGTGGGCAACGTGCTCGGTCCGCTCACCGCCGACCTGTTCCTCACCGCCGGCCTGCTCTGCACGGCGCTGTTCCTCGCGGGCATCGGCACGCGCAGCTACGGCCGCAGCCGCAGCCGCCGCTGATCCGGGGCGCCGCCCGCGACGTGGACGGCGCCCCGAAGCGTGCGGTCAGCTCGTGACGAGCCGGTCGAGCACGCCCGACTTGACGTCGGTGACGAGGTCCTGGAGCTGGCCCAGGCTCATCTGGATCCGCTGGCCGAAGTCGTCGGTGACGACGACCCGGCGCTCGGGCTCGGCGGTGTCGTCGACGAACAGCTCGGGGCAGCCGCAGCCGCAGTCGCCGCAGAAGGTGGCGACGTGGCGGAGGTCGGTCTTATCGATCATGGGGTGTCCGTTCTCGGTTCGGAGGGACGTGCGGTGCGGTGTCACGCCGGGTGCGGCGGGCCCCGCCGCACCAGGACGTGCGCCAGCACGGCCCCCGGCCGTACGGGCCCGGTGGCCGGTTCGGGCACCGGGACGGCCGTGACCGGGACGCCCGGGCTGTGACGCTCGGCGATCCACCGCCACCACGCGGCCATCGCCTCCGCGGCGCGGTGGGCCGCCACCCACGCCCGCCGCTCGCCCGAGCGCAACCACCAGGCCACGGCGAGGGCCGCCAGGACGTGCCCGTAGAGCGACACGTCGTCGGGCGGAGGCAGGTGCGCCCCGGCGGAATCGAGCTCCAGCCACGCGTGCACGAGCTGCTGGCCGGCGAGCTGCACGCCCGTGATCGTGAGGAACGCCCGCTCGCGTCCGGCCAGCAGCCACATCGGTCCGAGCAGCGCGGCGACGAGCGGCAGCGCGCCCCCCACCAGCGCCGACACCGGCAGCGCACCCCCGCCGAGCACGTGCGCGCCCGCGCCCACCGCGACGGCCGTCGACGCGGCGACAGCGGCCCGTGCGAGGCGGAGGGGGGCGAGCGGCACGGCGGGACTGTAGAGGGCGGCAGTCCCGCCGCGCCGCCGGGGCCGTCGACGCGGTGGGTCGGTGCCGACGACCTGGCCGGTCGCTACCCGACCGAGCGGTGACCGAGCCGCGGCATCCGTAGTTGCGCGGCCAGCAGTCCGGCCGATGGAGCGCCCGGCGGGGCCGTACCGGCTGATCTACGAGATCGACGAGGAGAACACGATCGTCCGGTTCTGCACGCCGCTCATCGCGCCGACGTCTACCGACCGCGATAGCCGCTGCGCGTCAGCCGCGCAGTGGAGCCCGGCGGCCGCTACGACCGGCCGCGATCCGCGGGAACGAACCGGGCGAGTTTGCCGGACGGGGGCCGCGGCAACCGGTCGACCACCTCGACGTCGACGCGCGGGTCGGGCAGCGCGGCCTGCGCGAGTGCCGCGGTGATCTCCCCGGTGAGCGCGGTGGTGTCGCACGGGGCGCACGTGACCACCGAGATCGCCGCGCCCGTCGCGGTCTGGCGGACCTGGTACTCGACGATCTCGCGGTGGCGCGACAGCCGTGAGCGGAAGGTGTGCGGCCGGACCGTGAGCCCGGAGTAGGTGAACGTGTCGTCGAGCCGACCGAACGGGTCGGTGATCCGGCGGTGGGTACTGCCGCACGGGCACGGCTTCGGGTCGTCGAGCAGCTCGATCTGGTCGGTCAGCTCGTAGCGGATCAGCGGCTGAGCGTGGTTGAACAGGTTGGTGACGTACAGCTTCGCGCAGCGCGTCCCCGGCGGGACGGGGCGGCCGGCCTCGTCCACCGGCTCGACGATCAGCTGGTCGTCGGCCAGGTGCGGCCAGGGCCCAGCACGGCACGGCACCGCGATGCCGCCGGCCTCGGACGCCGCGTAGGAGTTGCCGACGGGCACCCCGAAGGCGGCCTCCAGCGCTTCCCGGGTCTCGGGCAGCAGCGGCTCGGCGAACGTCACCACCCAGCGCGGCGCGATGCGCAGCCGCCCGGCCGACCCCTCGACGGCCAGGGCGTGCAGCGCCGAGGCGTAGCCGATCAGGCTCGTGGGCAGCGCGGCGTTCAGCCCGGCGACGATCTCCTCGACGGGCAGGTCGACCGGGAAGCGGTGGATCACGGTCGCGGGGTTGGTGAACCGGCGGGGGATCGTGGCGCTCATGTGGTGCGGCGTCGCGCTGGCCACGAAGGCCGTCGTCGGCGGCGCGCCGGCCATCTCGGGATCGGTCTGCTGCACGCGGATCTGGTGGCGCAGCACGCTCAGGGCCAGCGTCGTCGTGGCGTCCCAGTCGTAGACGAACACCCCGCGCCGGCCGGACGAACCGCCCGAGGCACCGACCAGGTAGCGGTCGAACAGGTACCCGTCGCCGACGAGGCCGGCCAGGTGCTCCTCGACGGCGTGCAGCGTCAGTCGCTCGTCGGTGACGACGGTGTCGAAGTTCGCCATCAGGTCGTCCTTGGTCATCACCGGCAACGCGGACAGGTCCGACTCGTCGACCGCGTCGAGATCGATGCCGGCCAGCCGCTCCCGGTGCCACGGCGACGCCTCGCGGGCCACCCGCAGCAGGCGGCGCAGCTCGGTGGTGCGGTGGCGGGCGAGCCGCTCGGTCGGCCAGGTGAGCCGGTCCAGCGTGGCCGGCACCTGCGCACCGAGATCGGCGACGTGCTTGGCGCGCAGTTCCTCGTAGGGGGTCATGGCAGTCCTCGTCATGTCGGTCCTCGTCATGGCGGCGACGCTACGAACCCGCGGGCCGAGCGGCTGCCGTACCGGTACGGACGGCGGTACGGATCTCCAGGTCCAGCTCGCCCGCGCGCGCAGCCAGCTCGACCTTGGACCGCACCCCGAGCCGCGCATACGCGCGGGCGAGGTGGCTCTCGACCGTCCGCTCGCCGATGAACAAGGCCGCCGCGATCTCGCGTGCCGACAGCCCGCCCGCGGCGAGCTCGGCGACCTCCCGCTCGCGCGCGGTCAGCGATGCCGGACCCTGCTCGGCCGCTGCGGCCCGCCGGCCCCGTGAGCCCAGCGACGCCAGGGCATCGAGGGCCTCCGCCCGGCGCAACGTGGCCCCGCACGCCGCGAACACCGCGGCCGCGTCGGTCAGGGCGGTGACGGCGTGCTCGCGGTCGGCGCTCGTCCGGCCGAGCAGGAACAGCGCCCGTCCCCGCAGCAGCTCCAGGTCCGCGAGCGCCGGCAACGCGGCCTCGGCCGCCGCGCACGCCGTCCCGGTGTCCCCGGCCGCGGCGGCCGACCAGGCGGCCGCCAGATCGGCGATGCCACGGTGGGCCGGAACTCCGGTGCGTGTGGCGATCCGGTCCAGCTCGGCCACGACGGACGGCTCCGCGACGCCGGCCCGCCCCGCGATCTCCGTCAGGTCCACGCCTGCCGGGAGCGCCTGCACGACCATGTCGCCGCGGGCCAGCACCGAAACGGCGCGGCGCAGCAGGTCCAGGGCCTCCTCGGCGCGGCCGTCGCGCCACCGCAGCACGGCCTCGACGTGGTCGGCCGTCGCGGCGTGCAGGACCCAGCCGCTGCCGGCGTAGAGGCCGCGGTGCGTCGCCGCGTACCGCTCGGCCTCGGCCGTCGCGCCGACCTCGGCGGCGGCCAGGCTCGCCGCGAACAGCCCGAGGCCGAGGCGCCGGCACGCGGGCGCCGGACCGATCCCGGAGACCGTGCCGGTGAGGCCGCGGACGGCCGCCAGGTCCCCGGCCCACCAGTGGAACAGCGCCTCGTAGTCGGCGAGGGCGCGCCGGTCCGCCGCGGGAAGGCGGTCGAGCACCGCCCGGCCCTCCGCGACCCGGCCGGCGAGGGCGGCAGGCAGTGTGGACCCGGCGTTGGCCAGGCGCTCGCGGTGCCGGTCCCCGCCCGTGGTGGCGCGGACCTCGGCCATCGCCGCGTCGGTGGGCCGGCCCCGCCAGATCGCCGCCATCCACAGCGACCGCACCGCCCGGCTGCGCACCACCGCGTCGCCCTCCCGGGCGGCGGCGTCGGCGACGGCGGTGGCACCGGCCTCCAGCACCGCGACGTCGGCGAGGCCGCGCACCCAGGCCAGCTCGTGCGCGGCGAGCAGCTCGCCCCGCCGGTCGCCCGCGGCCACGTACAGCGCGACCGCCTCCCGGCAGATGTCCTCCGCTTCGGCCAGCGTGCCGCTGCCCCAGCCGATGAAGATCGCCAGCCGCAGCTTCACCGCGGCCCGGCGGCCCAGGTCGTCGAGGTCGGCGAGGGCGGCGTCCATGGCGCGCAGGGCGGGCACGCCGAGCGCGGCGTGGGCATCGGCGCGGTGGTCGACGACCCACTGCGCGTCCCACGCGAGGGCGTCGACGACGTCGAGCCACCGGGGGTCGCCGTGCGGCAGCAGCCGCACCAGCGCGTCGAGGAGGGCGAGCGCCTCGGCGAACGCGCCGGCGGCCTCCGCGGCCGCCACCGCGTCGCGCAGCGCGGTGACCGCCTCGCCGGCGCCGGGCGCGGCGCACCGCGCGAAGTGCGCAGCCGCCTCGCCGCCACGGCCCAGCGTCCGCAACACGCGTCCGGCCGCGCGGTGCAGCAGCCGGCGGCGCGTCCCACCGATCCGCTCGTAGACGGCGTCGGCGACGAGCGGGTGGGTGATCTCGACGACGACGCCGTCGTCGTCGTCGACCAGCCGGGCCCGGCGCAGCCGGTCGAGCGCGTCGGCGAGCTCCTCCGGTTCCCGGCCGGACAGTGCCACCAGGGTGCGCAGCTCCGCCCGTCGCCCGATCACCGCGAGCAGCTCGACGACCTCGACGGCCCGCACGTCGACGGCGGCCAGGCGCAGTGCGATGCGGTCGGCCAGCGCCTCGGGCAGCCGGCGCAGCGCCGGGTGCCGCAGGTCGGCGCCGTCCTCGACCAGCGCGCCCAGCAGGCCGAGCGCTTCGAGCGGGTTGCCCCGGGTGCGGTCGAGGAGCCAGCCGACCAGGGCGTCGGGCGGGGGTTCCCCGAGCATCCCCGCGGCCAGCGCGCGAACACCTTCGCCGCCGAGCGGGACCACCGGGCGCCGGCGCGCGACGCCGTCCTGCTCCAGGCGCAGCAGGGCCTCCAGGACGTCCGGCCGCTCGGCGGCGTCGATCGGGCGCAGCGTGCCGACGACGAGCACGGGGGACTCGGCGCAGTGGTGCGCCAGGTGGTGCAGCGCCTCCCAGGACGATGGGTCGGCCAGGTGCAGGTCGTCGGCGACGACGATCAGCGGCTGTTCGGAGGCCAGCGCCGCACGAGCGCGGCCAGCGCGTCGAGGACTCCGCCCCGCGACGGCTCGGCGACGCCGCGGACGCCGGGGACGCTGCGCAGCAGCCCCGCCAGTTCGGGTCCGGCCAGGGTCCGCACCTGCTCGGGCGGGCGCCCACGCAGCGCCCGGTCCAGGGCCTCGGCCCACACCCCGAACGCGGAGGTCGCCCCGAGCACGTGCGCGCGGGCGGTGAGCACCGCGCACCGGTGTGCGTGCCGGGCGGCGAACGCGGCCGCGAGCCGGGACTTGCCGACGCCCCCCTCGCCGACCAGCAGCTCCACGCCGAAGCGGCCCGCGGCGGACCCGGCGAGCGCGGCGTCCAGCTCGGCCAGCTCGGCGTTCCGCCCGACCGGCTCCGGCGTCACCGTTTCGCGACGGGGCGCAACGCTAGGCGAACAGGTCCTGGACCGACGCCGCCGTGACCGCTCGTCGAACCCAGGCGTCGAGCTGGTCGACATCGGTGCACGCGCTGATCCGGGCCCGGGCGTCGGCGGGAACGTCGACGCCGCGGGCGTCGAGCACGGCCAGCACAGCCCGCGCCTCGCCCGCGGCGTGGCCGGCCGCTTTGCCCTCGGAGAAGTAGCGGCGGGCGAACTCGCTCTGGTACTCGTAGGTGGCGGTCACAAGTGCCTCCAGATAGCTGCGTGCCGCTGCCGGCAGGGCGGCGAGCACGACGTCACAGTACAGCGCGGCACGATCGGGATCGACGGCCGCGAATGCGCCCAGAACCGCGTCGAGAACGTCGTCGCCACTCGGACCGCCACCGTGGGCGATCGCCGACAGCACGGCCAGTTCAGGGGTCTCGGCGGCCCGTGCGGGATCGGTGATGAGCGGGACCTGCCGCGGGCCGAGCACGAGCGGGGTGATCACCGAGCCCGGCCCGAGGTCGATCGGGCCCGCGCACCAGGCGGCGATGGCGGTGTCGAGACAGAGCACCAGCACCGCGACCGGGCAGTGCAGCCGGGCCCGCAGGTTGGTCAGGTAGGCCGGCCAGCTCCACTTCTTGTCCGGGTCGCGGCCCAGCTGGACCTCGACGATCACCGCGAACGCCGGCGCGTCGCCGGCGGCCAGCATGACGACGGCGTCGGCACGGTACTCGGTGGCGGGCAGCTCCGTGAACGTCGACGAATCGACCCGTGCCGACTCGAAGGCGGGCAACCGCACACCGAGCGGGCCGTCGAGTAGCTCCGCGGCGAGCGACGGCCGCGTCCGGAACATCTCGACGAGGACCTCGTGCAGCGGGGACGGCATGTGATCGACGTTAATCGCCACCCCCGACACGATCGGCTATCTGCGATCCAGGGGGACGAACCGGCGCAGCTTGCCCGACGGCGGGCGTGGCAATCGCTCGACCATCTCGACGTCCACGCGCGGGTCCGACAGCCCGGCCTGCGTGAGCGCCGCTCTGATCTCTCCGGCGAGCGCAGCGGTGTCGCACGGGGCGCAGGTGACGACCGAGATCGTCGCCCCCGCGACGGCCTGGCGGACCTGGTACTCGACGATCGCCCGGTGCCGCGACAGCGGCGACGCGAACACGTACGGGTGCACCGTCCGGTCGCCGTAGGTGAACACGTCGTCGAGCCGGCCGTACGGGTCGGTGATCCGCCGGTGGGCGCAGCCGCACGCGCACGGCTCGTCGGCGGCGACCAGCTCGATCTGGTCGGTCAGCTCGTAGCGGATCAGCGGCTGGGCGTGGTTGAACAGGTTGGTCAGGTAGAGCTTCGCGCAGCGCGTCCCGGGCGGCACCGGCCGGCCCGCCTCGTCCACCGGCTCGAGGATCAGCAGGTCGTCGTTGAGGTGCGGCCACGCCCCCGCGCGGCACGGCGTGGCGATCCCACCCTCCGACGCGACGTAGGAGTTGCCGACGGCCACCCCGAACACCGCCTCCAGCGCCGCCCGGGTCTCGGGCAGCAGCGGCTCCGCGAACGTCACCACCCAGCGCGGCGCGATCCGCAGCCGTCCGACCGACCCTTCGACGGCCAGCGCGTGCATCACGGACGGGTAACCCCACAGCAACGACGGCTGGGTCTCGTTGAGCCCGGCGACGATCTCCTCGATCGGCAGCGACACCGGGAACCGGTGGATCACGTTGTCCGGGCGCGAGAACCGGCGCGGCATGATGGCGCTCATGTGGTGCGGGGTGGCGCCGCCGACGAACGCCGTGACCGGCGGCATCCCCGCCAACGCCGGGTGCACCTGCTGCGCGCGGATCTGCTGGCGCATCCCGCTCAGGAAGAGCGTCACGGTGGCGTCCCAGTCGTAGACGAACAGCCCGCGCCGTCCCGACGAGCCGCCGGACGCGGCGACCAGGTACCGGTCGAACAGGTACCCGTCGCCGGTCAGATCCGCGAGGTGCTCCTCGACGGCGTGCAGCGTCAGCCGCTCGTCGGTGACGGCGGTGTCGAAGTGCGCCATCAGGTCGTCCTTGGTCATCACCGGCAGCGCGGACAGGTCCGACTCGTCGATCACATCGATGTCGATGCCGGCCAGCCGCTCGCGGTGCCACGGCGACGCCTCGCGCGCCACGCGTAGCAAACGGCGCAGCTCGGTGGTGCGGTGCGCGGCGAGCCGGTCGGCGGGCCAGGTGAGCCGGTCGAGCATTCCCGGCACCTGGGCGCCGAGGTCAGCGACCTGCTTGGCGCGCAGTTCCTCATATGGCGTCATGGCGGTGACGCTACGAACCCGGTTGTCGCGCGTCTGGCGGACCGGTACGTGCCGCGGTACGTACCCGCACCCCGAGCTCTGCCGCCCGCCGGACCAGCTCGACCTTGGACCGCACGCCGAGCCGCGCATAGGCCCGCGCGAGATGGCCCTCCACGGTGCGCTCGCCGATGAACAGCGCGGCGCCGATCTCCCGCGCGGACAGGCCGCCCGCGGCCAGCTCGACGACCTCGCGCTCGCGGGCGGTGAGCGACGATGGCCCGCGTGCCGCGGCGGCCGCGCGCCTGCCCCGGGAGCCCAGCGCGGCCAGCGCGTCGAGCGCCTCGGCGCGGCGGAGTGTGGCGCCGCAGGTCTCGAACAGCGCCGCCGCCTCGGTGAGCAGGGCGGTGGCCTGCACGCGGTCGCCCGCGGTGCGCCCGGCCAGGTGGAGCGCCCGCGCCCGTAGGAGCGACCATTCCGGCAGGGCCGCCGCCGCCCGCTGCGCCGCGGCGCACGCCGCCGACCGATCGGTGCCTGCCCCCCACGCCGACGCGAGCAGGGCCGCGGCGCGGAACGTGGGCAGGCCGGTCCGCTCGGCGATCCCGGCCAGCTCCGCGGCGGCGGACACGTCCGGGATCCCGGCCCGCCAGGCGATCTCGGCGAGGTCGAGCGCCGCGGGGACCGCGTGCGCGACGAGGTCGCCCGCGGCGAACGCCCGGAGCGCGGCGCGAAGTTGCGGGACGGCCTCGCCGGCGCGCCCGCCGGACAGCGCGTCGAGGTGGTCGGGGATCGCCTCGGTCATGATCCACCCGCTGCCGGCGTACAAGGTCCGCAACGTGGCGGTGTAGCGCCGGGCCTCCTCGACGGCGCCGACCTCCAGAGCGGCCAGTGCCGCGGCGAACAGACCGACGGGTAGTCGCCGGCTCGCCGGCCGGAGACCGATCCCGGTCACGTCCGTCGTCACGCAGCGCACGCCGTCGACGTCCCCGGCCCACCAGCGCAACCAGGCCACGTAGTCGGCGAGCAGCCGCTGGTCCGTGGCCGGGATCCGGTCCAGCACGGCCCGCCCTCGCGCCACCTGGCCGGCGAGGGCCGCGGCCATCGCCAGCCCACCCGCCGCCATCAGCTCGCGGTGGCGGTTCCCGCCCGCGGTCGCCGCCGTCTCGGCGAACGCCGCTTCCGCGTCGGCTGGCCGCCCGCGCAGCATCGCCATGAGCCCCAGTGTCCGGACGGCCCGGCTCCGCACGACGGTGTCGCCGGCGGCGGCGTCGGCGACGGCGCGGGCACCGTTCTCGGCCACGACCAGGTCGCCTGCGGCGCCGCGCAGCCAGGCCAGCTCGTGCTCGGCGAGCAGCGCGCCGCGCCGGTCGCCCGCCCGAGCGAACAGCTCGATCGCGTCCTGGCACACCTGCTGCGCCTCGGCCAGCGTCCCGTCGCCCCAGCCGAGGAAGCTCGCCAGCCGGAGCTTCACCGCCGCCCGCATAGCCGGGGATGGAAGGGCCGACGGAGGAGGCCCGGGGTGGGTAGGACCAGCCGGATCGTCGAGGCGGGCCAGCGCGGCGTCCATCGCGCGCAGCGCGGGCACGCCGAGCGCGGCGTGGTTGTCGGCGCGGTGGTCGAGCACCCACTGCGCGTCCCAGGCGAGCGCGTCGACGACGTCGCGCCAGCGCGGGTCCCCGGGCGGCAGTAGCCGCACCAGACCGTCGAGCAGCGTGAGGGCCTCGGCGAACGCCCCGGCCTGCTCGGCGGCGTGCACGGCCTCGCGCAGGACGGTGACGGCCTCGTCGTCCCCGGGTTCGGCGGCTCGCGCGTAGTGCCCGGCCGCCTCGGCGCCGCGGCCCAGCGCGCGCAGCACCCGGCCCGCCTCCCGGTGCAGCAGCCGCCGCCGGGTGCCGCCGATCCGCTCGTAGACCGCGTCGGCGACGAGCGGGTGGGTGATCTCGACGACGCCGTCGTCGTCGGCAACGAGCCGCGCCCGGCGCAGCCGGTCCAGCGCGTCGGCCAGCTCGGCCGGGGGGCGCCCGGACAGCGCCACGAGGCTGCGCAGCTCGGCCCGCCGCCCGATCACGGCGAGCAGCTCGACCACCTCGACGGCCCGGGCGTCGACGGTGGCCAGGCGCAGCGCGACGCGGTCGGCCAGCGACTCGGGCAATCGGCGCAGGGCCGGTCGCGCGAGGTCGGCGCCCTCCTCGACGAGCGCGCCCAGCAGGTCCAATGCGTCGAGCGGGTTGCCCCGGGTGCGGTCGGCCAGCCACCCGACGAGCGCGTCCTGCGGCGGCCCGCCGAGCGTGGCCGCGGCGAGCGCGCGCAGCCCGTCGGCGTCGAGCGGCGCGACTTTGCGCCGCCGCAGCACGCCGTCCTGTTCGAGCCGCAGCAGGGCCTCCAGGGCGTCGGGCCGCTCGGCGGCCTCGATCTGGCGCATCGTGCCGACGACGAGCACGGGGGAGTCCGCGCAGTCGTGGGCGAGGTGGTGCAGCGCCGCCCACGACGACGGGTCGGCGAGGTGCAGGTCGTCGGCGACGACGATCAGCGGCCGCTGCGCGGCCATCGCCCGCACGAGCGCGGCGAGGGCGTCGAGCAATTGGCCCCGGTGCGGCTCGGTGGCCGGCACGCCGGTGAGCGCCGCGACGCTGCGCAGCAGGGCGGCCAGCTCGTCGCCCCGGCCGCACAGCGCCCGAACCTGCGACGGCGGGCGTCCGCGCAGCTCGCGGTCCAGCGCCTCTGCCCATACCCCGAACGCCGACGTGACCCCGAGGCTGTGCGCCCGGGCGGTGAGGACGGTGCAGCGGTGGGCGTGGCGGGCGGCGAACCCGGCGGCCAGCCGCGACTTGCCGACCCCGGCCTCGCCGACCAGCAGCACGCACCGGAACCGGCCCGCCGCGGCTCCGTCCAGGGCGGAGTCCAGTTCCGCGTTCTCGGCGTCCCGACCCACGAGGAGGGACAGCGGTACACCGGCCATGCCGCCCCCGTCCCGGTCGACGGCGATTGTGCCGGGTACCGCCGCCGCGGTCGACCGGCGTGTTCGACCAGGTCTCGCCCTGGAGTGGCGCGCATGGCAGCCGACCGGACCATGCCGCTCCGGCATCGCGGGAGCCCGCGTCGTGGCCACCAGATATCCGTGCGGGCCGCTGCGCGTCGATGAGTCGGTTCCTCGTCGACAACAGTGTTCTCCAGCGCCTGCCGCGCAGCGTCGCCGTGCAGGAGGCGATCGCGGCCGTACTGGACGAAGATCACGAACTGTGCTGCTGCGCGCTCAGCCTGGACGAGTTCGCGTCCGGCGCGCGATCGGCGGCCGACCACGCCGTCGCGTCCGACCGGCTGCGCCGATCGTTCCTCTACCTGCCCTTCGCGCCGGACCTCGACCGGATCATCGTCGACATCCGCACCGCGTTGTGGACGGCCGGGACCGGGCGCGCGGCCGGCGTGATCGACGTGGCTCTCGCCGCCGTCGCGGTCCACGCCGGTGCCACGGTCCTGCACTACGACAGGGACTTCGACCGGATCGCCGCCGCCTACCCCCGGTTCGGTTCGCGGTGGGTGGTCACGGCCGGGTCGGTCGACTGACACGGCCCCTGACCTCACCTACCAGCCGCGGACCTTCCACCCCGGCAGTGACGGGCGCTCGGTACCCAGCGTGGTGTCGTCGCCGTGACCGGGTAGACCCACGTCTCGTCGGGCAGCGGGGCGAACACGCGCTCCTCGAGGTCGTCGAGGAGCTGGACGAACGTCTCCTCCGACCAGGTCTTGCCCGGCCCGCCGGGGAACCGTGGCGGCCCGCAACGGGTGCGACTCGGGACGAGGTTGTCAGTGCCGGTGGCTACGGTGCCAGAGCAGCGACCCCGCGAGCATGGAGGTCCGGTGCCCAGGAAGGTCGCCGAGATCATCAAGATGATCGAGTCCGACGGCTGGTACCTGGTTGTCGTCCGGGGTAGTCACCGTCAGTACCAGCACCCGATCAAGCCGAGCGCGACATTGCACCCGCGCACGGAGCGGAGCATCCTGAACCAGGCTGGACTGATGGGACAACCTCGTGAGCGGGTACGTCGTCCTCGTCGAACGCGATGAGCTCGGCGGCGGCTACAGCACGTGGAGCCCGGACCTGTCGGGTTGTGTCGCGGCTGACGACGACTACGACGAATGTCTTCGGCTGATGGCCGAGGCCGTGCGTATGCACGTCGCCGGGATGCACGCCGATGGCGAGCCGGTGCCCGAGCCCTCGGCGCTGGCGGCACTCGTCATCCCGGCCGCTTGACCTCGGTGCTCCAGTGGGCCGGTAGCGAGTCCGTCGAGGCGGTGCCCCATCGCGAGCGTCCGCTCCACCGTGATACTCGGCGTCGGTCAGCCGCCCTTCGCGATCCACTCCTCCAGGTGCGGCAGCTCGTCGCCGATGCTCGTGGAGTCGCCGTGGCCGGTGCGCACCGTGGTGGCGCCGGGCAATGTGAGCAGCGTGGTGCGGATCGAGTCGATGATCGTGTCGAAGTTCGAGTACGACCGCCCGGTGGCGCCGGGTCCGCCCTGGAACAGGGAGTCGCCGAAGCGCGGAACACTCCGGCAGTGGACGGAGGCAACGCTCATGACTAGAATTCGGTCATGACCACGCTGCCGCTTGCGGACGTCAAGGCACGGCTCTCAGCAGTGCTCGACGACATCTCGAGCACGCACCAACGCGTCGTCGTCACGCGCAACGGGCGACCTGAGGTCGTGATCCTCTCGGTCGACGACCTCGCCGCCATCGAGGAGACGATCGACGTCCTCAGCACACCGGGCCTGCCGGCTGCGCTCGACGCGGCCGAGGCGGAGATCGACTCCGGTGACTGGGTTGGGGCCGATGAGCTGGCCCGGCGCTACCTGCCCGGACGGTGAGCGAACCGGCCGACCGGTTCGAGCTGCGGATGGCCGGCAGCGCCGAGCGCGCTCTGGCCCGGTTGCCGGCTCGTGCCGCCGCGGCGATCGTGGAGTTCGCGCTCGGGCCGTTGCTGCGGCAGCCGCGCAGGGTCGGGAAGCCGCTGGGCGGAAAGCAGGCCGGGCGTTGGTCCGCCCGCCGCGGTCCCTACCGGTTGATCTACGAGATCGACGACGAGAACGGGATCGTCCGGGTTCTCCACGCTGCTCATCGGGCGGACGTCTACCGCCCCCGGTAGCGCGCAGCGGACTGCCCAATCCTTGCTCCTGACGTCGCGTCAGGTCCTACCGTCGCCGACATGAGCGCATCCGAGGATGACGGGGTCGGCCGGACCTGGCGGGTCGGCCCGGTGGCCGACCGGACCGGCCTTACCGTGCGCGCACTGCATCACTACGACCGGCTCGGCCTGCTGACACCGGCCCGGCGAACCACCGCCGGGCACCGGCTCTACGACGAGGCTGACGTCGCGCGGCTGTACCGCATCGGCCTGTTGCGCCGCCTCGGCTTCCCGCTGGAGCAGATCGGTGAGCTGCTCGACTCGCCGCACTGGCAGCTGCGCGCCGCCGTTTCACGTCATCTCGACGATCTCCGTCGCCGGATCGAGCTGGCCCTGCGTCTCCGCGCCCGCCTGTCGGGCATGGCCACCGCGCTGGCTCGCCACGAGGCCCCGTCGCCCGACGAACTGTTCGCCATCCTGGAGGAAATGACCATGCTCAGCGCCACCGTCCACGGCACGACCGCCCTGCTCGTCTACAACGACCTCGCCGCGGCGCAGGAGTACCTGGTGCGCGTGTTCGGGCTCACTGCGGGCGCGGTGCACCACGACGGCGACGGCCGCGCGGTGCACGCGGAGATCCGAGCCGGGGACCAGGTCATCTGGCTGCATCCCGCGGCCGAGGAGTACCGCTCACCGCGCGATCTCGGTGCGGCCACCGGCATGACGGTGGTCGTCGTGGACGACGTCGACGCCCACCATGCGCGCAGCGTCGCCGCGGGCGTCGAGATCGTCGAGGCGCCGGTCGACCAGGACTACGGCGTGCGCGAGTACGGAGCGCGCGACCTGGAAGGCCAGCTCTGGTACTTCCACACGCCCCTGAGCTGACTACCAGCCGCGGCTGCGCCATTCCGGGACGCTGGGGCGCTCGGTGCCCAGGGTGGTGTCGTCGCCGTGCCCGGGGTAGACCCAGGTGTCGTCGGGCAGCTCGGCGAACACCCGGGACTCCAGGTCGCCGACCAGCGAGATGAAGTCGTCGGCCGACCACGTCTTGCCCGGCCCGCCGGGGAACAGGTTGTCCGCGCTGAACAGGTGCGGCCCGCGCGCGTCGCGGTACAGCAGCGCGAGCGACCCCGGGGTGTGCCCGCGCAGGTGGATCACTTCCAGCTCGATCTCCCCGAACCGGATGACGTCGCCGTGGTCGACCAGCTCGTCGGCCGGGATCGGCAGCTCGGGCGCGTCGAGCGGGTGCGCGATGTGGCGCGGTTCGAACATCCCGGCGACGGCGCCGAGGGCCTGCCAGTGGTCGCCGTGGCGGTGCGTGGTGACCACCGTGCGCAGCTCGGGCCGGTCGTCGCCGGACCCGACGAGGTCGGCGAGGCGGTCCGGTTCGTTGGCCGCGTCGATGAGCAGCGCCTCGTTGGTGGCCTTGCAGACCAGCAGGTAGGCGTTGTTGTCCATCGGGCCGACGGAGACCTTGGTGATCCGCACGGCGTCGAGGTCGCGGCGGATGGCGGCGCCACCGGGATCGGTGTGCCCGCTGTAGCTGTCGAGGACGTCCACGGATGGCGAGCCTAGACGCATCCGGCGCGCGGCGCGTATGGCCGGGACCGCCGGACACTCACCGGAACACCACCGCGGAGACGGCGGTGGCGTCGACGGCCGCCACATCCCCCGCGCCGACGCCCGGCACGCTGGCGAGGACCGTGACGACCACCCGCCGGGTCCGGACCGCGGGGACGTCGGTGAACTGGACCGTCCGGTTGGCCATGCTGGTGTCGAGCACCTGCTCCCGCGACGAACCGTCGTCGAAGGTGTAGCGGACGCGGGCGACCCGGCGGTGCTGGGCGTACCGGTCGGCCCGGTCGGCGTCGACCCGGGCGTAGCCCGGCAGCAGCCCGATCGACGCGACCTGCCGGGCCCGGCCGAGGTCGACGACGAGCTGCTCGCCGACGCCGTCGCCGGCGCAGCGCCACGCGGTCCCGGCCCGCCCGTCGACGGCGTTGTCCGCGGCGGAACCGGCCGGGTCGTCGCCTGGCGGCGGCGGGCACGTCGCCGACGCCGCCGGGCGCCGCATCGCGCCCCACATGCCGGCGGTCCACGGCTCGCCCTCGACGGCGATCGCCGTGGCCGACGCGACGGCGAGGAGCGCGAGCAGCGGGTACCCCAGCGCCTGGCCGATCGCCGACCGTTGCCCCGCCGCGGCCATGAGCTCCGCGATCGCCCCACCCGCCGCACCGACCAGGCCGGCCAGCACGAACCAGCTTCCGACCGCGACGAGCACGGTCGTTCCGGTGCCGCCGTCGTCGAGATACCGGTCGCTCACCACCGCCAATTCCACGAACCCCGCCACCAGCCCGCCGACGGCCAGCGCGACGACGGCGACGGCCGCCCGCCGCCGCGCCGCGACCGTCCCGGTGCCGGCGACCAGCCAGGCGCCGATGCCGACGATCGCCACCGCAACCGCGGACACCAGCCAGACCGGCAGGAGCGCGACGTCGTCCAGCGCGGCGCCGATCAGCTCGGGCACGGTGACCGCGCCGCGGACCGGTGCCGTCAGCACGGGCAGGACCATCAGTGCCACAGCGGTGACGAGCCCGCAGCCGAGGATCGCCAGGACCGGGCCACGTGCGGGACCGGCCGTCGAACCGGCCGGGTCGGCGCTCACGTGCCCGGGCAGCCGGCGGCCGATCCGCGCAGCGTCCCCGCAAGACCGATGTCCATACCGGATCGCTCCTCGTGTCGCCCGAGGAGTCGTCGGGGCAGCCCACCCCGTTACCGGCAGGGGTGGGCGGGACGGGCGGTCAGAAGCCGCCGACGGTGGTGAAGATGATCGCCCCGAGGACGAACCCGATCACCGTTCCGGCGATCGCCACGACCAGCGCCACGTTCGCGAGCCGCTCCCCGCGCTTCTTGGCGACCGCGGCGCAGACGATCGCTGCGACGCCGAAGAGGATCGGGACGAACAACGTCGCGATGGCACCGAGCACGATCGCCACGATCGACAGCGTATTCTTGCCCGACGCCGCGCCGACGCCGTGCTGGTCCTGCGGGCTCATCCCGGCGGGCGGCGGGTAGGGCCCCTGCCCGTACTGGCCGGGCGGCGGGTAGCCGCCCTGCTGGGGATAGCCACCCTGCTGGGGGTAACCGCCCTGCTGCGGCTGACCGGGGGGCGGGTACGGCCCCGGTGGCGGGTACGGAGAGCCCTGGCCCGGGCCCCCGCCGCCCGGCGTCGCGGGCGGCGGCCCACCCTGGCCCCCGGGTGGCGGCCAGCCGCCCTGCCCGCCCTGACTGCGATCGACACCGTCTCCCTGGCCGCCGGTCATCTGCCACCGTCCCCTCGGTCTGCGCCGGACCGCTCCGGGCGTCCGTGAGTCCCTAGCCTGGCACAGGTGCCGCCCGCCGGGCTCCCAAGATCTGGTGTCATCCGGCGGGGCGACGGCCGGGAGCGAGACCGCCCGTCGGCGCGGCGGGGAGATCGCCGGTAGCGTCGGGAGGGTGCACGACGGCGAGGGGTACCCGCGGCGACCCGGCGAGGGCCCGACTGCAGCACCGTACGGCCCGCCGCCGCCGGTCCACGGATCCTGGCCCGGCGCTCAAGGGCCGCTCCCGCCGCACGGCCCGCCGGTCGGACCGCCGCGCAGGCCGGGTCTGGCCGGGCTCGCCGCGCCGGTGCCGCGCCGCACGCACGCGTGGGGGCTACCGGCGTTCCTGCTGGTCGAGGCAGTGTTCCTGCTGGTGTCGGTGGCGGTCGGGGCCGCGGTCGTCGACGGCGCGGCGCTCGACAGCCGCCTGCCCGCGTTCACCGTCGGCGGCTTCGCGCTGGTGACGGTCGTGCCCACCGTGGCCGCCGCCGCGCTCGCCTTGTGGATCACCCGGCTGCGCGGCGCCGGACCGCGTGTCGACCTCGGGCTGGTCTGGTCGTGGCGCGACGTCGGGATCGGGCTCGGGTTGGGGTTCGCCGGGCTGTTCCTGAGCGGGGTCGCGGCGGCGGTCTGGGTGTCGATCGTCGGGCCGGACGTCAGCTCGGCGGTGGGCGAGGCGCTGGCCGGCCTGCGGGCGTCCTGGCCGGTCGCGCTGGCGATCATGTTCGCGGTGGTCGTCGTCGCGCCCGTGTGCGAGGAGATCCTCTACCGCGGCCTGCTGTGGGGAGCGGTGGAGAAGCTCGGCGCCGGCCCGTGGCTCGCGTTCGCGATCACGACCGTGGTGTTCGCGTTCGCCCACTTCGAGCTGCTGCGAGCGCCGCTGCTGCTCGTCATCGCGATCCCGATCGGGTTCGCCCGCCTGCTCACCGGGCGGTTGGCGGCGAGCATCGTCGCCCACGCGTTCAACAACCTGCTGCCGGGCGTGGCGGTGTTCCTCTTGCTCGTGGGCGTGGAGCTGCCGGCGCCCGCGTGACGCGCCGCAGCCCGGTGGCCGGTCGTCTGGCACAATGGCCCTTCGGCTCCGCGGCTGGCCCTCTACCGTGCCGCGGCCACCCATACGTCGAGGAACGCGCGGCCCGTAACCCCACGCGAGCAGCGCGGCCTCATCGCCGCAGTACCGATCGCGAGGAGCAGTAAGCAGCGTGGCCGTCAAGATCAAGCTGATGAGGCTGGGCAAGATCCGGCAGCCGTACTACCGCGTCGTCGTCGCCGACGCCCGCACCCGCCGCAGCGGCCGGGCCAACGAGACCATCGGCAAGTACCACCCGAAGAACGACCCGAGCCTGATCGAGATCGACTCGGAGCGGGCGCAGTACTGGCTGGGTGTGGGGGCGCAGCCCACCGAGTCGGTCGAGGGCCTGCTGAAGATCACCGGCGACTGGCAGAAGTTCAAGGGCCTGCCGGGTGCCGAGGGCACTCTCAAGCCGCAGCCGGTCAAGGTCGACAAGCTCACCCGCTTCCAGGAGGCGCTGGCCGCCGCGGGCGAGGAGCCCACCACCGAGGCCACCACGCCGAAGAAGAAGGCCGAGCGCAAGCCCAAGGCCGAGGACGCCCCGGCGCCCGACACCGCCGACACGCCGGCCCCGTCCGAGTCGTGACGGTCCTGGCCGACGCGCTCGAACACCTCGTCAGGGGGATCGTCGATCACCCCGACGAGGTGCAGGTCGACCTCGTCACCACGCGCCGCGGGCGCACGCTCGAGGTGCGCGTGCATCCCGAGGATCTGGGCAAGGTGATCGGTCGTGGCGGTCGCACCGCCACCGCGCTGCGCACCGTGGTCAACGGCATCGGTGGCCGGGGCGTGCGGGTGGATGTCGTCGACACCGACAAGTAGCGGCGCCCGCTCCGGTCCGTCCGCGGGCCGCGCGGGACCGTCGCTTCCGGGTGCCGCGGTGGTGCTTGTCGGCGTCGTCGTGCGCGTGCACGGCCTGCGCGGCGAGGTCGTCGTCGACCTGCACACCGACTCGCCGGACGAGCGGTTCGCGGTCGGAGCCCGGCTGGACGCCCACCGGGACGCGACGGCCCCCACGACGCTGACGGTCGAGGCGGCCCGCCCGCACTCCGGCCGCCTGCTGGTCCGCTTCGTCGAGGCTCCGGACCGCACCGCCGCCGAGGCCCTGCGTGGCACCCGGCTGCTCGTCGACGCGCGCGCCCTCCCCGCCCCGGACGACCCCGACGAGTTCCACGTCCACCAGCTCGAAGACCTGCGCGCGGAACTGTCCGACGGGACCGTCGTCGGCACCGTGCGCGAGGTCGTGCACGGTCCCGGGGGCGAGCTGCTCGTCGTCGCCCGGCCGGACCTGCCGGACGCGCTCGTCCCGTTCGTCCGCGCGATCGTGCCCACCGTCGACGTCGGCGGGGGTCGGGTCGTGCTCACCCCGCCCGACGGCCTGCTCGACGCCGAGTGACCAGACCACATCGAACGTCGGGTGTCCAGAGCGATCATTCTCGGGTGCGGATCTCGTGCGGTTCCGCGACCGGGTCCTCGGGCCGATCCGGCGTCTCGGCCGGCGCCGCGGCGAGGATGTGAGCCAGCGCGCTGCTCTGGCCGTCGTCGTCCGGACGTGGGGCAGCGATGTTCTGGTTGAGCCGGAACACGTTGTCGGGGTCGTAGGCGCGCTTCACCTCGGCGAGCCGCGGGTAGTTGGCGCCGTACGCGGCCCGCACGCGGTCCTCGCCCTCGTCGCCCAGGTTGTTCACGTACACGGCATCGGCAGGCCCCGCTCGCCGTCGGCGTGCGGCCCGCACCAGCACGCCGCGACCGTGACGACGGGCGTCCCGCCCACGTCGCGGGCAAGCGAGACCGCGGTGGACAGCTCGTCGGGAGCGGTGGCGATCAGCTCGTCGTGCAGCGCGAGGAACTCGGGGGCGCGCTCGACCGGATGGCTCACCGCCCCCGCGAGGACGGGGCCCATCGGGTGCAGCCGGTAGTCGAGCGCGGTGACCACGCCGAAGTTGCCGCCGCCGCCGCGCAGCGCCCAGAACAGGTCCGGGTGGTCGTCCGGGCCGACCTGCAGCATCTCCCCGCTGGCCGTGACGACCTCGGCGCCGACCAGGTTGTCGCAGGCCAGCCCGTGCTTGCGGTTGAGCCAGCCGAGCCCGCCGCCGAGCGTGAGCCCGGCGATGCCGGTGAGCGAGACGACACCGAGCGGCGTGGCGAGCCCGTGCGCCTGGGTGCCGCGGTCGAGGTCACCGAGCAGGAGCCCGCCGCCCGCGCGAGCGATGTGCGTGTCCGCGTCGACGTGCAGGTGCCGCAGCGGCGACAGGTCCAGGACGAGCCCGCCCTCGCACACGGCGTTGCCTGCGACGTTGTGCCCGCCACCCTTGACCGACAGCGGCAGGTCGTGGTCGCGCGCGTGCCGCACCCCGCGGGCGACGTCCGCGGCGTCGTGGCAGCGGAGCACCGCGAGCGGCCGACGATCGATCATGGCGTTGAACACCGCACGGCACTCGTCGTACGCGGGGTCGCCGGGGTGTACCACGTCGCCGGCCAGGTCGGTCCGCATGACGTCGGACGGTAGCGGTGGCGGCGAGCGCGGACCCGCGTATTTCGGCCGCGCTCGGCCCCGTCGCGCCGAGGTGCGAGCATCGGCACCGTGCGCATCGACGTCGTCACGATCTTCCCGGCCTACCTGGACCCGCTGCGCGAGGCGCTGCTCGGGCGGGCGATCCAGGCCGGCCTCGTCGACGTCGCGGTGCACGACCTGCGGGCCTGGACCCACGACGTCCACCAGGCCGTCGACGACGCCCCGTACGGCGGCGGGCCCGGCATGGTCATGCGCCCGCAGGTGTGGGGCGAGGCGCTCGACGCCGTGCTCGCCGCCGACCCGCGCCCCGCCCGCCTGGTGGTGCCGACCCCGGCCGGCCGGCCGTTCACGCAGGCCACGGCGCACGCCTGGGCCGGGGAGCGGCGGCTGGTCTTCGCCTGCGGCCGCTACGAGGGCATCGACCAGCGGGTGGTCGAGCACTACGCGGACCGGTTGCCGGTGGACGAGGTGAGCATCGGTGACTACGTGCTCGTCGGTGGCGAGGTGGCGGTACTGGCGATGGTGGAGGCCGTCGCCCGGCTGCTGCCCGGGGTGCTCGGCAACCCCGAGTCGGCCCGCCAGGACTCCTTCTCCGACGGCCTGCTGGAGGGTCCCGCCTACACGCGACCCGAGACCTGGCGCGGGCTCGCCGTCCCGGCGGTGCTGCGCGGTGGCAACCACGCGGCGATCGCCCGCTGGCGCCGGGACCGCGCGCTGGAACGCACCGCGGACAGGCGCCCCGACCTGCTCGCGGCGCTGCCGCCGGGCGCCCTCGACGCCGCCGACCGCGCCGCCCTCGCGCGGTGCGCGGCCCGGCCGGTGTCGTCGCTCCCGCCCCCGTCTGGCACTATGGATGCCGATGCCAGCGGTCGGCCGTGAGCCGCCGCGCACGGTGCCAGCACCCCCGCACGGAGCGGCGCCCCCGCACGACGCGAACCACGAATGAGGACGAACGCGATGAACGCCCTGGACGCCCTGGACGCACAGATGCTGCGCTCCGACATCCCGCCCTTCCGCCCGGGCGACACGCTCAGGGTGCACGTCAAGGTCATCGAGGGCAACCGGTCCCGCATCCAGGTCTTCCAGGGTGTGGTCATCCGCCGCCAGGGCTCGGGCGCCCGCGAGACGTTCACGGTCCGGAAGGTGTCCTTCGGCGTCGGGGTGGAGCGCACCTTCCCCGTGCACTCCCCGAACCTCGACCGGATCGAGCTGTTCACCCGGGGCGACGTGCGCCGCGCGAAGCTCTACTACCTGCGCGAGCTGCGCGGCAAGGCCGCCAAGATCAAGGAGAAGCGCGAGGCGCCCACCGCGTCCTGATCGCGGCGGATCCACACACTGAATCGACACAGGTGACGTAGCCTCGTGGCCGTGGCGCTTCCCGAGCAACCCGGCGACCAACGGGCGCAGCCGCGCGGTACCGGGTCGATGAGGCTGCCGCGGCCACCCGGTGGCGGCGTGCCGGTCAACGGGCACGCCCCGAACGGAAGTCATCCGGCCGGCGGGCCCCCCGGGGCCAACGGTCGCGCGCCCGTGCCGCCGCCCGCGCGAATGCCGCCGCCGCCGCGCCGTCCGGCGCCGCCGTCCAACGGCCGGTCCGCGCAGTCGCCGGCCCGCGAGTCACGGCCCCCCGTACCACGGCACGGCTCCGACGGGCGTTCCGACGCGCTGCCGGCGCAGGCCCCGTCCCACCGTGCCCCGCGACACCGCGCCCAGCGGCCGGAGGTGCCCCCGCGGGCCGGTGCCCGCCGTCCGGGCGCGGCGCCCGTCCGCCCGCCGGGGCGTCCCGTTGTTCCTGCCCAGAGCAGACCGGCCGACGACCGGCCGACCACCGATCTCGGCGGCCCGGAAGACACACCCGACACCGAGGCGTTCGGCGCCGTCGAGCCCCCAGCGTCCGCCGGCACGCCCGACGCACGGCCCGCCGAGCCGCGCCGCCGACGGCGTGCCGGGCAGTCCGCGGACCAGCGCCCGGCGTCGACGTACCGCGCCGGTTCGCCCGCCGGAGCCAAGGCCCCGCGCACCGGGCGGCGCCGGCGCCCGGCGTTCTGGAAGGAACTGCCGCTGCTCGTCGTCGTGGCGCTGCTGCTCACCTTCCTGATCCAGACGTTCCTGGCCAAGGTCTACGTCATCCCGTCGGGTTCGATGGAGACCACGCTGCACGGCTGCACCGGGTGCACGAACGACCGTGTGCTCGTCGACAAGGTCAGCTACCGGTTCGGTGAGCCCGACGCGGGCGACGTCGTGGTCTTCCGCGGGCCCGACAGCTGGAGCAGCGAGTTCTCAGTGGACCCGCCCGACGGCGCGCTGGCGCGCGGCCTGCAACAGTTCGGCTCGCTGATCGGGTTGGCGCCGCCCAACGAGAAGGACTTCGTCAAGCGCGTCATCGCCACCGGCGGTCAGACCGTGCAGTGCTGCGATCCGAGCAACCGGGTGCTCGTGGACGGCGAGCCGCTCGAGGAGCCCTACATCTACTACCTGCCAGAGGCGGGCCGGGCGTTGCAGCAGGGCTTCGGCCCGTTCGTCGTGCCGCGCGGCTACCTCTGGATGATGGGCGACAGCCGTAACAACTCGTCGGACTCGCGCGCCCCCGGTCACGGGCCGGTGCCGATCGACAACGTCATCGGCAAGGCGCAGTTCATCGTGCTGCCGCTGCCGCGCCTGTCGGGAATCGATGCGGTGAACCCGCAGGAATCCGCGGTGGGAATGGGTGCCGACTCCGGCGTGCCGGTGGCGCTGGGCCTGCTCGCCGTGCTGCCGCTCGCGCTGCGTCGTCCGCGCGGCCACGACGCCGACGACTTCCTCGCCACCCGTCCGCGCCGGCGCGGCTGACCCGGCACCAGCATGCCCCCTCGCACGACCCGCGCCGCGCGGCGGCGCCCCGCCGCCGTCGAACTGCCGTGGCGCCCCGCGCGCGCGGTGGTGCGCCGTTCCGCGGGCAACTGGACGCTGCAGGCGACCCTGCACCGGCACGGGCTGGGGCCCGTCGCGGGGGTCGACGAGGCCGGTCGCGGGGCGTGCGCGGGCCCGCTCGTCGTGGCGGCGTGCATGCTGCGGCCCGGCGATGCACGCCACCTGGACGGCCTCACCGACTCCAAGTTGCTGACCGCTGCGGCCCGCGAGCAGTTCCACGCGTTGATCCTGCGCCGTGCGCAGGCGCACGCGGTCGTCGTCATCCCGCCGGCGGAGGTGGACCGGCGCGGTGTGCACGTGGCCAACATCGAAGGGATGCGCCGCGCGGTCGCGGCCCTCGGGGAGCCCCCCGGCTACGTGCTCACCGACGGGTTCGCGGTGCGCGGCTTCGGGACGCCGGCGCTTGCGGTGCCGAAGGGCGACCAGGTGGCGGCGTGCGTGGCGGCGGCGTCGGTGCTGGCCAAGGTGACGCGCGACCGGATCCTGGTCGGGCTGGACCTCCTGCACCCGGGCTACGGGTTCGCCGAGCACAAGGGCTACTGCACGCCGAGCCACGATGTGGCCCTCGCCGCGCTCGGTCCGAGCCCGGTGCATCGCCTCTCCTTCGTGAACGTGCGGTCTGCCGTCGGGCGCCGGGCGGGTCTGGTCCACAATGAGTCCTGGGACGGGACGGCCGCGTTCGCCCGGGAGGAGGACTTGTGAGCGCCGAGGATCTCGAGAAGTACGAGACCGAGATGGAGCTCACGCTCTACAAGGAGTACCGGGACATCGTCTCCCAGTTCTCCTACGTCGTGGAGACGGAGCGGCGGTTCTACCTGGCCAACTCGGTGCAGCTCGACGCGCGCAACGCGGACGGCGAGGTGTACTTCGAGCTGCGGATGTCGGATGCGTGGGTGTGGGACATGTACCGCCCCGCCCGGTTCGTCAAGAACGTGCGGGTGCTCACGTTCAAGGACGTCAACGTCGAGGAGCTGGACAAGCCGGATCTCCGGCTGCCCGAGGGTAACCAGTTCGGGAGCTGACATCCGGCCGTCGAGCCGAGTTGTCCACCTCGACCCCGGTTGTCCACAGGCGCGGAAGCCGGGGGTGCGCGGGGCCGCCCCGGCGTACCAGCCTGGACGGCATGGCAGCAAAGGACGAGCTGGGCCGTCGCGGCGAGGACCTCGCGGTGGAGTACCTGCGGGGGCGCGGCCTGGTGGTGCTCTCCCGCAACTGGCGATGCCGCGAAGGTGAGCTCGACGTCGTGGCGGTGCAGGCCGAGCGCCTGGTGGTGTGCGAGGTCAAGACGCGATCGTGCGCGCGCTTCGGCGAGCCGGCCGAGGCGGTCACGGCGCGCAAGGCCGTCCGGATCCGCCGGGTCACCCAGGCATGGCTGGCGACCCACCGGGTGCCCTGGTGCGAGATCCGCTTCGACGTCCTCTCGGTGCTCATGGAGCCGGGCCGTCCGGTCACCGTGCGGCACTTCGAAGCGGCGTTCTGATGGGCCTCGCCCGCGCCTGGTCGATCACCCTGCACGGTGTCGACGGCTACCCGGTGGAGATCGAGGCGGACGTGGGCGGCGGGTTGCCGGGCCTGCACCTGGTCGGGCTGCCCGACGCCGCGCTCAATGAGGCACGAGACCGGGTCCGCGCCGCTGTGATCAACTCCGGGCGGGCCTGGCCCCAGGAGCGCATCCTGCTCGCGCTCTCGCCCGCCACGATGCGCAAGGCAGGCAGCGGGTTCGACCTGGCGATGGCCTGCGCGGTGCTCGCCGCGAAGGGCGCCGTCCCGCAGCAGGCGCTCGACGGCACGATGCTGCTGGGTGAGCTCGCCCTCGACGGAAGGCTGCGCACCGTCCAGGGGGTGCTGCCCTGCCTGCTCGCGGCGCGCCGGGCGGGGCTGCGCCGCGTCGTGGTGCCCGTCGCCGCGCTCCCCGAGGCCGCGCTCGTCGACGGTGTCGACGTCGTCGGCGCCGCGACGCTCGACGAGGTCCTGCGTTGGCTCCGGGGCGACGCGCGGCTGCCCGGTCCGGGTCCGGTCGCCCTCGCCGAGGAGACGCCGCCGCCAGATCTTGCGGACGTGCGGGGCCAGGACGACGCCCGGCGCGCGGTCGAGATCGCCGCGGCGGGGGGCCACCACCTGCTGCTGGTCGGCCCGCCGGGCACCGGGAAGACGATGCTGGCCGAGCGAATCGTCGGGCTCCTGCCCCGGCTGGTGCCGGACGAGGCGCTCGCGCTCGCCTCGATCCGCTCGGTCGCCGGGCAACTGCCCGGCGACGGCCCGCTGAGCACGACGGCGCCGATGGTCGCTCCCCATCACTCCAGCTCGATGGCCGCGCTCGTCGGTGGCGGCAGCCGGATCGCGCGGCCCGGTGCGGTGTCGCTGGCCCATCGCGGCGTGCTCTTCATCGACGAGGCGCCAGAGCTCAAGGCGCACCTCCTCGACGCGCTGCGCACCCCGCTGGAGGAGGGCGAGGTGCGCCTGGCCCGCTCGGGCGGCTCGGTCACCTACCCGGCCCGGTTCCAACTGGTTCTCGCCGCGAACCCGTGCCCGTGCGCGCCTGCGCACGACCGCGACTGCGTCTGCTCCTCGCTCGTCCGCCGCCGCTACCTCGGCCGGTTGTCGGGTCCGTTGCTCGACCGGGTCGACCTGCGAGCCCGCATGTTGCCGGTCACCGCCCTGTCGGGACCGACAGGGCGCGGGGAGGACACCGCCACGGTGCGGGCGCGGGTTCTGGCTGCCCGTGCGGCGGCGGTCGAGCGCTGGTCGGTGCACGGTTGGCGGACCAACGGCGAGGTGCCGGGACCCGTGCTGCGGGGGCGTTTCGCGCTGCCGCGCTCGGCGCTGCGTCCGCTCGACAAGGCCCTGCAGGCCGGTCTGCTGACGGCCCGCGGCGCCGACCGGGCGCTGCGGGTGGCCTGGACGCTGGCCGACCTCGCCGGACAGGGCCGACCGGATCTCGACACCGTGGAGAGCGCGCTCTACTACCGCGACCGGAGGGCGGCGTGATGCCGGGGCCCGGCGAGCCCGTGCTGCTCGCGCGGGCGTACCTGTCCCGCGTGGCCGAGCCACCCGCTGCCGCGCTCGCCGCATTCGTCGAGGCCGTCGGGCCGGTCGAGGCGGCGGCCCGGGTGCGACGCGGCGAGGTGCCGGAGGCGGTCGCCACCGCGACGTCCGCCCGCAGGCAGGTCGACCGTGCCGCCGCCGACCTCGCCGCAGCGGCGGCCGTGGGCGGCCGCCTGCTGGTGCCGGAGCACGAGGACTGGCCACGGTGGCCGTTCGCCGCGTTCGCGGCGTCCGGCATCGGCGATCTCGGCCCGCCGCTCGCGCTGTGGGTGCGCGGCCCGGGCGGGTTGGCGCAGCTGAGCGACCGGGCCGTCGCCGTCGTCGGCTCGCGGGCGGCGACGGGATACGGCCTGCACGTGGCCGGCGAGCTGGCAGGGGGTGCGGCCGACCGCGGGTTCACGGTCGTCTCAGGGGCCGCGATCGGGATCGACGGCGCCGCGCACCGCGGGGCGCTGGCCGTCGGCGGCGCCACGGTCGCGGTGCTCGCCTGTGGCGTCGACCGGGCCTACCCGGCCGCGCACGACACGCTGCTCGGCCGCATCGCGAGCACCGGGCTGGTGGTCAGCGAGTATCCGCCGGGGTCGGTCCCGGCGCGGCACCGGTTCCTGGTCCGCAACCGGCTCATCGCCGGCATGGCCGGGGGCACCGTGGTGGTCGAGGCCGGGCTGCGCAGCGGTGCGGGGCGCACCGCGGCCGACTCGGCCGCGCTCGGCCGGCCGGTGATGGCCGTGCCCGGCCGGGTCACCGATGGTGCGTCCGCGGGATGTCACCGGCTGATCCAGGACGGCGCGGTGCTGGTCACCCGGCCCGAGGACATGCTGGAGGTGGTGGGCCGGATCGGCATCGATCTTGCCGACCCGCCCGCGGCGACGGCTGCCGGACCCGTGGACGGGCTCGGCGAGGCAGCCGCGCGGGTGCACGACGCGCTGCCCGCCCGTGCCGCGCGCGACACCCGATGGCTGTCGATGGAGGCCGCACTGCCGCTGGACACGGTGCGGTCGGCGCTGGTCGAGCTGGAGCGCCGCGGCCTGGCCGAGCACCGCGACGGGCGCTGGAGCCGGGCGGCCCGGACGTCCCGCGGCCAGCAGGGGACCGCCGCGGGTCGCGCCGGTGCTTGACCTAGCCGCCGACGGCGCGCACCGTCGGCGCCATGCCCGGCCCACCTGCGCACCCCGAGCCGGCGCCGGACGCGGCGGCCGCGCTCAACCGGTTCCTACAACACCTGAGGCTGGAGCGCGGGCGCTCGACACACACCCTGCGGGCCTACGGCGGCGACCTCGCCGGCCTGCTCGCGTCCGTGCCGGGGCTCCGCGAGCTCGACCTCGCGGCGCTGCGCCGCTGGCTCGCCGCCGGTCACGCGGCCGGGGCGAGCCGGGCCACGCTGGCCCGCCGCGCCGCGGCCGCCCGGGCGTTCACGGCCTGGGCCCACCGCGACGGCCTGCTGGGCGAGGACCCCGGATGCCGGCTGGTGTCGCCGCGGGCCAGGTCGGCGCTGCCCACCGTGCTCGACACCGGCGAGGCCGCCGCCCTGCTGCACGCCGCAGGATCGGGGGCCGCGCAGGGCGATCCCGTCGCCGTGCGCGATCTGCTGATCCTGGAGCTGCTCTACGGCACCGGCATCCGCGTCGCCGAGCTGTGCGGTCTCGACGTCGACGACGTGGACCGTTCCCGGCGCACCCTGCGTGTGGTGGGCAAGGGCGACCGGGAGCGCGTCGTGCCCTACGGCGTACCCGCCGACCGGGCAATGGACCGGTGGCTCCCGGCCGGGCGGCGGGCGCTGGCGGTGCGGGGCTCGCCGCCTGCGCTGCTGCTGGGGGCCCGCGGCGGACGCCTGGACGCCCGGGTGGCGCGGTCGGTCGTGTACCGCGGTCTCCAGGCCGTCCCCGGCGCACCGGACACGGGCCCCCACGGCCTGCGGCACGCCGCCGCCACCCACATGCTCGAGGGCGGCGCCGACCTGCGCTTCGTCCAGGAACTGCTCGGACACGCCCAGCTCGCGACGACGCAGCTCTACACCCACGTCACGGTCGAGCGGTTGCGGGCCGTGCACGACCAGGCCCATCCGCGGGCGTGACCGGCGGGCGCGACAGCTGCGCGCCAGGGTGGTGCTACAGCGGCCACGGGTCGGGTGCCGGCAGCAGCCGTACCCGCGGCGGGCGCAGCAGCACGAGCGGGTCGAGATAGTCGAGCCGATCGCGGCGCACCCCCCAGTGCAGGCAGGTCCCCCGGCAGCCCGGATGGCCGGGGTCGAGGGTGCCGATCACATCACCCCTGGCGACGACCGCGCCGGGCGCCACCGCGGTGCTGACGGGCTCGTAGGTCGTGCGAAGGCCGTCGGTGTGCTGCACCGACACGACACCGCGCCCGGCCAGCGGGCCGGCGTGCACCACCGTCCCGGCCGCCGCGGCCAGCACGGCCTGTCCGGGCGCACCCGCCAGATCGACCCCGCGGTGCCCGCGGCCGAACGGGTCGACCGGCTCGTCGAAGGGCGTCGGCACCGCCGGCGGCGGCAGCAGTGGCCAGGCGTAGCGCGCGCCGGGAGCGGGCTCGCCCGCCCCGTCGGGTGGCGCCGGCACGCCGGTCACCGCGAGCAGCACCCCGACCGCGGCCGCTGCCACCCGAAAACGATCACTGTCCACGTGTGCCAGCGTGCAGGCGCCGGGCCGCGCGGGACAGCCCCGGCGCCGTAGCTGTGGACGACCGCGGGCGAGGTGGACAACCGCGGACGCGCCGCGAGCCCGCAGCGGCGTCCGGCGTACACTCGGTCCGCGCCCGCACCAGCGGGTGACTTCGCGCGCTCGCGTGCTCCACGCCCCCGATCCAGGTCGGGCGCGGGGCGACGGCGGCCGGGCGGTCTCGTCCGGAACTCCCCTCGGGGGGATCCGACGGGTCCGGACGCCGACGTGAGCGCCAGGGCGGTGCCGCCGACCGGCGTCCCGCACAACCGCGCGCGTGGCCGGCAGGCCACGCCGGAACGAGAGGTGCACCGGCCATGGCCGTCGTCACCATGAAGCAGCTGCTGGACTCGGGTGTCCACTTCGGGCACCAGACCCGCCGCTGGAACCCGAAGATGAAGCGCTACATCCTCACCGAGCGCAACGGCATCTACATCATCGACCTGCAGCAGACGCTGTCCTACATCGATCGCGCCTACGAGTTCGTCCGCGAGACCGTCGCGCACGGCGGCACGATCATGTTCGTCGGCACGAAGAAGCAGGCGCAGGAGGCCATCGCCGACGAGGCGGGCCGGGTCAACATGCCGTATGTCAACCAGCGCTGGCTGGGCGGGATGCTCACCAACTTCCAGACCGTGCACAAGCGCCTCCAGCGTCTCAAGGAACTGGAGGCGATGGAGCAGACGGGGGGCTTCGAGGGTCGCACCAAGAAGGAGATCCTCATGCTGACCCGCGAGAAGGACAAGCTGGAGAAGACCCTCGGCGGCATCCGCGACATGGCGAAGGTGCCCAGCGCGGTGTGGATCGTCGACACCAAGAAGGAGCACATCGCCGTCGGTGAGGCCCGCAAGCTGGGCATCCCGGTCGTGTCGATCCTCGACACCAACTGCGATCCCGACGAGGTCGACATCCCGATTCCGGGCAACGACGACGCGATCCGCTCCGCGGCGCTGCTCACCCGCGTGGTGGCGCAGGCGGCGGCCGACGGGCTGATGGCGCGCTCCGCGCGCAGCGGTGGCCGTGGCGCCGACGGCGAGGACAAGCCCGAGGGTGTCGCGGGTGACGAGCCGCTGGCCGAGTGGGAGCAGGAGCTGCTCACCAGCGGTGCCGGCTCGGACGGCGCGAGCCTCACGACGGCCGCCGCGGCGCAGGCGCCCGCCCCGGCCGCCGCCCCGGCACCGGCCACCACGAGCAACGGCACCCAGCAGACGGCCGGCTGAGCCGGCTGCACGACGAGGACGAAGAGAGACCATGGCGAACACAGGGACGTCCAACTTCGCAGCGGCCGACGTGAAGCGGGTCCGCGAGATCACCGGATCCGGGATGATGGACTGCAAGAAGGCGCTCGAAGAGGCCGGCGGCGATCTGGACAAGGCCGTCGAGCTGCTGCGCATCAAGGGTGCGAAGGACGTCGGCAAGCGGGCCGAGCGGGCCACCTCCAACGGTCTGGTCGCGGCATCGGGCGGCACGATGGTCGAGCTGAACTGCGAGACCGACTTCGTCGCGAAGAGCGACGACTTCCAGTCCCTCGCGAACCGGATCCTGCAGGTCGCGATCACCGAGCAGCCGGCCGATCTCGACGCGCTGAAGGCGCTGCCGCTCGACGGGGCCACGGTCGGCGACGGCGTGCAGGCCCTCTCGGCCCGGATCGGGGAGAAGCTGGAGCTGCGCCGCTACGTCCACATCGACGGTCCGGTGGCGCTGTACCTGCACCGACGTGCCACCGACCTGCCGCCTGCGATCGGCACGCTGGTGGCGTTCGAGGGCGAGGACGACGAGATCGCGCGCGGCATCGCGATGCACATCGCGGCGGCCCGCCCGCGCTACACCACGCGGGACCAGGTCCCCGGAGACGTGCTCGACAACGAGCGGCGCGTCGCCGAGGCCACCGCCCGCGAGGAGGGCAAGCCCGAGCAGGTGCTCCCGCGCATCGTCGAGGGCCGGCTCAACGGTTTCTTCAAGGACTTCGTGCTGCTGGAGCAGGCATCGGTGCAGGACTCCAAGAAGACGGTCAAGGCGTTGCTGGACGAGGCGGGCGTCACGGTCAAGGAGTTCGCCCGCTTCGAGGTCGGCCAGGCCTGAGCCGGTGGCCGACCCGGGGATCGACGTCGACCCTTCCGCCGAGCGGGGCCGGCGCCCCGGTTTCCGTCGCGTGCTGCTCAAGCTCGGCGGCGAGATGTTCGGTGGGGGCGCGGTCGGCGTCGATCCCGTGGTCGTCCGGGCCGTCGCCCGCCAGCTCGCGGAGGTGGTGGCCACCGGCGCCCAGGTGGCGGTGGTCATCGGCGGCGGCAACTTCTTCCGCGGCGCCGAGCTGCAGGTCGGCGGCATGGAGCGGGGCCGCGCCGACTACATGGGCATGCTCGGCACGGTGATGAACTGCCTCGCGCTGCAGGACTTCCTGGAACGCTACGAGGGCATCGACACCCGGGTGCAGACGGCGATCTCGATGGGTCAGGTCGCCGAGCCCTACATCCCGCGCCGCGCGGTCCGGCACCTGGACAAGGGCCGGGTCGTGATCTTCGGCGGCGGGGTCGGGATGCCGTTCTTCTCCACCGACACGGCCGGGGCCCAGCGGGCGCTGGAGATCGGCGCGGAGGCGCTCCTGCTGGCCAAGGGCGTCGACGGGGTCTACACCGCCGATCCCAAGCTGCACCCCGATGCCAAGCTCTACGACGAGATCACCCACCGCGAGGTGCTGGAGCAGGGGCTCAAGGTCGCCGACGCCACCGCTTTCAGCCTCTGCATGGACAACAGGATGCCCATCATCGTGTTCAACCTGCTGCGCGAGGGCAACATCGCCCGGGCGGTGCGGGGTGAGAGGATCGGCACCCTGGTCAGCACCCCTGACAAGCCGGAGACGAGGGAGGGGCCGTGATCGACGAGACGCTCTTCGAGGCCGAGGAGAAGATGGAGAAGGCGGTCTCGGTGGCCAAGGACGATCTCGCGAGCGTCCGCACCGGGCGGGCCACGCCGGCGATGTTCTCGCGGGTCGCCGTCGACTACTACGGCGCGATGACGCCGCTCAACCAGCTCGCCTCCATCAACATCCCCGAGGCGCGCATGGTGATCATCAAGCCGTACGACGCGAGCGCGCTCAAGACGATCGAGAAGACGATCCGCGACTCCGATCTCGGGCTCAACCCGAGCAACGACGGGCAGATCATCCGGATCGTGGTTCCGCAGCTGTCCGAGGAGCGCCGCCGGGAGATGGTGAAGCTCGCGCACGGCAAGGGCGAGGACGCCCGGGTGACGATCCGCAGCGTGCGCCGTAAGGCCATGGAGGAGCTGCACCGCATCGTGCGCGACGGCGAGAGCGGTGAGGACGAGGTGCGGCGCGCCGAGAAGGAGCTCCAGCAGACCACGGACCGCTACGTGCACCAGGTCGACGACCTGGTCAAGCACAAGGAGACCGAGCTGCTCGAGGTCTGACCGCCGTGTCCACGTCCTCTGCGATGGCATCCGACGGCGCGCCCGTGAGCCCCGCGGCCCGCGCCTCCCGCGCCGGCCGCAACCTGCTCGCCGCCGTCACCGTCGGGGTGGTGCTGGGTGCGGTGCTGCTCGCGTCGTTGCTGCTGGTGCGGCAGGTGTTCGTCGCGGTCGTCGCGCTCGCCGCCGCGGTGGGGACCTGGGAGCTGGTGGGTGCCCTGCGTCGCGGTGCCGGCATCGTCGTGCCGTTGCCAGTGGTGCTGGTCGGCGGTCAGGCGATGGTCTGGCTGGCGTGGCCGTTCGGGTTGCGCGGTGTCGCGGTCTCCTTCGCCGCCACCGTGCTCATGTGCCTGCTGTGGCGGATGCTCACCGGCGCGGCGGGCTACGTGCGCGACGTGACCGCCTCGGTGTTCACCGTCGCCTACGTGCCGCTGCTGTGCTCCTTCGCCACGCTGCTCACGGTGGTGCCGGACGGTGCCGGGCGGGCGCTGACGTTCCTGATCTGCGTGGTCGCCTCGGACATCGGCGGCTACGCCGCCGGAGTGACCGCGGGACGCCACCCCATGGCGCCGACGATCAGCCCGAAGAAGTCCTGGGAGGGTTTCGCGGGCTCGCAGCTGGCCGGGATGCTGGCCGGCGCGCTGTGCGTGGCGCTGCTGCTCGACGGCCCGTGGTGGGCCGGGGTGCTCACCGGTGCGCTGCTCGTGGTGAGTGCCACGCTGGGCGACCTGATCGAGTCGCTGATCAAGCGCGACCTCGGGATCAAGGACATGGGCACCCTGCTGCCCGGCCACGGCGGCCTGATGGACCGGCTCGACTCGCTGCTGCCCACCGCGCTCGTGTCGTGGCTGGTGCTGAGCGCGCTCGTGCCGGTCTAGGGTCGCGGTATGGACCTCGACGAGGCGCGTGCCGTCATCCGCGAGCAGCCCCGGGCGGTGCTGGCGACGCTGCGGGCGGACGGCACGCCGCAGATGTCGCCGGTGCTGGTCGCGCTGGATGACGACGGCACCGTGATGGTGAGCACCCGCGAGACCGCGCTGAAGGTGCGCAACTTGCGCCGCGATCCCCGGCTGTGGCTGTGCGTGCTGACCGACGGCTTCTTCGGCCGCTGGATCCAGGTGGAGGGCCGGGCGGAGATCGTGGCGCTCCCCGCGGCGATGGACGGACTCGTCGACTACTACCGCCGATTGTCCGGGGAGCACGACGACTGGGCCGACTACCGCGCGGCGATGGAACGCGAGCGCCGGGTGCTGGTGCGGGTGGCGCTGGACCGGGCGGGGCCGGACCGTTCCGGCTGAGGACCGGTCCGGCCGGTGACCGGTCGTTCAGCAGCGTGCTCCTCAATAGCTGAACGTCGTGGCGCCCTCGCCGATCCAGTTCCACAGCACCACGGTGCCGCCGACCTCGGCGCCTGCGATGAGGTTGCCGGCGTCGAGCTTCTTGGCCTGCACGCAGATGGGGCACACGAGGTAGCGACCGCCCGCGCGCTCGTAGCGGTCCATCAGCTCGGGCAGCGGCGGGCAGCCGTCGCAGGCGGTGCCGACGGCGACGCCCGGCACGGCCAGGCGCACGGCCTCCTTGGTGAGGAACATCATCGTCGGGCGACCGGCCTCGGCGGCGCCGAGTGCGACCAGGAAGGCCACGGTGACGCGTTCGGCGTCCTCCAGGCCGGTGGTGAGGCTGATCGCGGCCTTGCCCGTGCTGGTGGTGGTCATGTCGTCCTCGTCTCGGGTGCTGACTCTCGGGTGTGACGGACAGGGACGACGTTAGGCATGCGGCGGCGCGGGGGAATCGGTGCCGGCCGCCGATCTCGGCCCGCTGCGGCGGGCGCGGATGGCGGTGAACACGTAGCCGTCAGCCGCCGGTGAGCAGCCGGGCGACGGCGGCCGCCCGGGCCGAGCGCCCGGACAGCCCGAGCTTGGTGTAAACGCTGGTCAGATGCCGCTCCACGGTGCGGACGCTGAGCACCAGCGCCCCGGCGACCTCGACGTTGTCGTGGCCCTGGCCGACCAGGCGCAGCACGGCCAGTTCCCGCTCGGTGAGCGAGCGCAGCGTGCCGGAGCCACCGGTCACACCGTCCGCGGCGACGAACGCGGAGAGCTCGTCGACGAGCACCGGCCACGCCGGCTCGTCGGCGAGCGTGATGTGGTTGTCGCTGTCGAGTGCGACCAGCCGGGCGTGCGGGATCCGGGACGCCAATTCCCGGCCGTCCGCGAAGTCGATCATTCGGTCGCGCCGCGCGTGCAGGACCAGGGTCGGGGTGCGCACGCCGGTCAGCAGATCGGCGACGTCGGCGGTCATCCGCTCGGCGCGCGACCGCACGGCGTTGTCGGTCGACGTCGCCCGGGCCTGCAACGCGTCGAGCCAGCCCGCCTGCTCCTCGGTCGCGCCGGGGATCATGAGGTTGGTGAAGACCCGGCGGAACGTGCTGTCGGGCCGCGCCCACCCGACTTTGATCATCTGCTGGAAGGTGCGTTCCAGCTCGGCGGCGTCGGGATCGCCCCGTACGGCGACGCCGTAGGTGCCGTAGAGGACCAGGCGGGTGAGCCGCTCGCGGTGCGCGGTGGCATAGGTGATCGCGACCGGCCCGCCCTGCGACATGCCCAGCAGCGCGAACCGGTCGAGCCCCGCCGCGTCCGCGACGGCCTCCAGGTCGGCGACCCGGGCGGGCAGGCCGAAATCGACAACGTCCCAGTCCGACATGCCGAAGCCGCGCTCGTCGTAGCGGATCACGGTGGCGAACCGGCCCAGGTCGAGCAGGAAGTGTCGCCACACCGGGCTCTGCCAGTCGTACTCCAGGTGGCTCAGCCAGCACGCCGCGAGCAGCAGCGGCGGCCCGCTGCCGTGCACCGCGTACGCCACGCGGGTGCCGTCCGAGCTGCGGGCGAACCGGACGTCCTGCGGCGGGGTGGCGAACGGCGCGACGGTTCGCGACATGAGGTGAGGGTAGCGCCGGACCCGGCCCCTGCCGCCTTCTACGATCGGGGTCATGGGTTGGAGGGCGCCCGCGGCGCGGCCGCCGATCCCGAGCCCCAACATCTGGAACTGGCCCGAGGTCTACGAGCGGGAGAACGCGGCGCAGGACGTCGACGGCGCGATCTGGGCGGTGCTGCGCGAGGACGCCCCGTGGGCCGGGCACGACGTGCTCGACGTGGGTTGCGGCGACGGCTTTCACCTGCCCCTCTTCGCGGCGTCGGCGCGCACCGTGGTGGGCGTGGAGCCGTACGCGCCGCTGGTGCCGCGGGCCCGCCGGCGGGTCGCGGACCTGACGCACGTACGGGTGCTGGAGGCGGGCGCGGCGGAGCTCCCGCTGCCCGACGCGTGCATCGACGTGGTGCACGCCCGCACCGCCTACTTCTTCGGAGCCGGCTGCGAGCCCGGCCTCGCCGAGGCCCGGCGCGTACTGCGGCCGGGAGGGGCGATCGCTATCGTCGACATCGACGCCACGGTCGACCCCTACGGCGGCTGGATGCGTGCCGACGTCCCGCACTACGACCCGGTGGCCGCCGAGCGGTTCTTCGTCGACCGCGGGTTCTCGCTGCGCCGGGTGCCCACGCGCTGGCGGTTCCCCGACCGCGCCACCTGCGAGGCGGTGCTGCGCATCGAGTTCTCCCCGGGCGTGGCCGAACGGGCGATCGCGTCGGTGCGCGACCTGACGCTGCCCGTCGGCTACCGGGTGCACGTCCGCCGAACGGCCCGTTGACCGTGCACCCCGGCGCCGGGGCGGCGTCCTGTCCTACCGTGGGGTCATGTACCGCCCGACCCTGCCCGCCGTCGTCCCGGTGCCGGTGCCCGCGTTCGAGCTGTGGGTCGGCCTGATGTGGTGGACGGTCGGCGCGGCCGCCTTCGACAGCGGTCCGGGCACCGTCGTGCTCGCCGTCGGGCTGGTCGTCGCGGGCTGGCTGGTGCTCACGGTGCGGCGCGTCCACGGGATCGGTGCGCCGCTGCCCAGGGGCGGACGCGCGGAACTGCTGCGCCGCACCGGGGTGACCCTGGGGCTCGTCGTCGCGCTCAGCACCGCGCTGGCCTGGGTCGGCAGCGGCTACGGCGAACTGGCCGCACCGGCGGCGTGCATGCTCGTCGGGTTCGCGGTCGCCCGGCTCTCCCGGCTGCTCGGCACCCGCGTACCGGCCGTCGCCGGGACGGTCCTCGTGGTCCTGGGCCTGGCCGGCGTCCTGCTCGCGCTGAACACCCCGGGCCTGCTGTACGGGCAGGGTCTGGTGGGCCTCGGCGCCGCGGCGGTGCTCTGGCTCGCGGGCACGCACCGCACGAAGGTGCTCGCCGTGCCGCCCGGCACCCGCCGCTGACCGCACCCGCCGCTGACCCGCACCTTGGACCCTTGACGTCGTCGCGGGCGGCCCGCCGACCGCGTCGTGGACCCATGATGCTGTCGCGCGCGCGGGGACCGGCGGGCGGGCTGGCACAATCGGCCAGGCCATGACCAGCCTCCCGCTCGTGTTCGACGCGCCTCGGCGCGCCCTTCCGCCTCGCCACCTGGCCGATCTCGACGCGGACGGGCGGCGCGCCGCGGTGGCCGAGCTGGGGCAGCCCGCCTACCGCGCCGACCAGCTCGCCCGGCACTATTTCGGCCGCCTCACCGCCGACGTCGACACGATGACCGACCTACCCGCGGCCGCGCGCGCGTCGCTCGCGTCGCTGTTGCCCCCGCTCGTCACGCCTGTGCTGGAGCAGAGCTGCGACGACGGCGCCACCCGCAAGACGCTGTGGCGCGGGCACGACGGCACGCGTGCCGAGAGCGTGCTGATGGGCTACCCCGACCGCGCCACGGTGTGCGTGTCCAGCCAGGCGGGCTGCGGCATGGCGTGTCCGTTCTGTGCCACGGGCCAGGGCGGGCTGGAGCGCAACCTGTCCACGGGCGAGATCGTCGAGCAGGTGCGCCAGGCCGCCGCGGCGGCCCGCGACGGCGCGCTGGGGGCGCCCGCACGACTGTCCAACGTCGTGTTGATGGGCCTGGGCGAGCCGCTGGCCAACTACGCCCGCGTGGTCGCCGCCGTCCGGCGGATCACCGAGCCCGCCCCCGGCGGTCTCGGCATCTCCGCCCGCGGCGTCACCGTGTCGACCGTCGGCCTGGTCCCGGCGATCGACAAGCTCACCGCGGAGAACCTCGCCGTCACGCTCGCGGTGTCGCTGCACACCCCCGACGACGAGCTGCGCGACACCCTCGTGCCGGTGAACAACCGCTGGAAGGTCGCCGAGGTGCTCGCCGCCGCGCGCCGCTACGCCCAGGCCACCGGGCGCCGGGTGTCGATCGAGTACGCGCTGATCCGCGACGTCAACGACCAGCCGTGGCGGGCCGACCTGCTGGGCGAGGTGCTGCGCCGGCACATCGGCACCCGGCTCGTGCACGTCAACCTCATCCCGCTCAACCCCACCCCGGGCAGCGAGTGGGACGCCTCGCCCCGGCGCGTGCAGGACGAGTTCGTCCGCCGCGTGCAGGCCGCCGGGGTGGCGTGCACCGTGCGCGACACCCGCGGCCGGGAGATCGCGGCGGCGTGCGGTCAGCTGGCGGCGGCCCAGGCGTGACACGCGAGCTGTATCCGCAGGTGAGCGGGTACGCCGACGGCACGCCCGTGGTCGGGGTGCACGGCGGACCGTGATCAGGGGCGTCGCCCGACATGCGGCGCTGCTTCGACCCGGCGCGCTACCGGATCGTGCTGTTCGACCAGCGCGGCTGCGGCGGCTCCGTCCCGCACGCGAGCGACCCGGCCACGGACATGGTGTCAACACCACGGCGCACCTCGTCGCCGACATGGAGCGACTGCGGGCGCATCTCGGTATCGACCGTTGGGTGGTGATGGACGGCTCCTGGGGGTCGACGCTCGCCCTGGCCTACTCGCAGGCACATCCGGAGCGGGTGCTGGCGGTCGTGCTGTCGGCGGTGACGATGACCCGCCACAGCGAGACCGACTGGCTCTACCGCGGCGTCGGCCGGTTCCTGCCCCGCGAGTGGGCGGCGTTCCGGGCGGTGCACGATGATCCCGACCTGATCGGCGGCTATGCGCGGCTGCTGGCCCATCCCGATCCGGAGGTGCGGGAGCGGGCCGCTGTCGCATGGTGTGCCTGGGAGGACGCGGTCATCTCACTGGAGCCCACCACCGTGGTGGGCGTCTTCGGCGGGCGACCGGGACGGGAGCGGCTGGCGCTGGTGCGGATCTGCGCGCACTACTTCTCCCATGGCGCGTTCCTGGAGGAGGGTGCCCTGCTGCGTGACGCGGGGCGGCTGGCCGGGATCCCCGGCGTGCTGATCCACGGCCGGTTCGACATGGGCGGGCCGCTGATCACGGCGTGGGAACTGGCGCAGGCCTGGCCGGACGCCGTACTGCACGTCGTCGAGGACGCGGGGCACCTGTCTCACCCGCATCGCCGCGATCTGTTGCTGGACGCGCTGGACTCGTTCGCGGACCGTTGAACACAAGGTGAACGATGTATGCTCATGCTCATGGTGCGCAAGCAGCTCTACATCGACGAGGACCTGAACCAGGGTCTCCGGGCGCTGGCCGCCAGGACGGGTCTGTCCGAGGCCGAGCACGTGCGTGCGGCGCTGCGTGAGTACCTGCAGCACACGCCCCCCGCTGACGGCGACGACGACCCGTTGCTGGAGCTGATCGGCATGGTCGACGACCCCTCTCTGCCGACCGATCTCGCGGTGAACCACGACCACTACCTCTACGGCGCACCCCGAAAAGCGTGAGTCGTCTCCTCTACACCGACACCAGTGCGCTGATCGCGCTCGTGTACGCCGGCGACCAGGCCCATGAGCGGGTGGCCGGGCACTTCCGGGCGCTGCGGTCGTCGGGCGATCGGTTGATCACCTCCGACACGGTGGTGGGGGAGACGGCGACCCGCCTGCGCTACGACGCGGGGCTCCCGCTCGTCCGCAGGTTCCGGAGTGTTCTGGAACGGTCCGCCGGTTCGGGGACCCTCACCGTGCGCGAGAGCAGCACGGAGTTGCGGCGGGCCGCGTTCGACGTCGTCGATCAGTACGCGGACCTGCGCATCTCCTACGCCGACGCGGTGGGTGCGGTCATCGCCCGCGAGCGCCGCGTCGACGCGGTGTTCGGCCTGGACAACGACTTCCGGGTCATGGGGTTCACCCTGGAGCCGTGACGGCCGGCATCCTGGTCGGGTGAGCACCGACCCGATCAAGCTGACCGACGCCCTCGCCTCCTTCGACGCCCTGTGGAGCCCGCGGATCGTCACGCAGGTGAACGACTACGACGTCCGGATCGCGAAGGTCGCGGGCGAGCACGTCTGGCACGTCCACGAGCACACCGACGAGTTCTTCCTCGTGCTGGAGGGGCAGCTGGAGATCGCGCTGCGCGATCGGACGGTCATCCTCGACCGTGGCGCGGTGTTCGTGGTGCCGCGCGGCGTGGAGCACCGGCCGTCGTCGCCGGCCGGGGCGTCGATCCTGATGTTCGAGCCGAGCGGGACGTCGACGGTCGGTGACCGCCACGACGCCGTTCTCGACCACGTCGACGCGACCACGGGGCACCGGCTCGGCGGATGAGCCGGCGCCGATCAGATCACCGGCGGACCTCGTAGACGTCGTTGAACGGGGTGGACAGCACCCGGCGGAAGCGGGTGAGGCCGGCCTCGCGGGTGACCTCCTCCAGCGCGTGCGGCCCCGCCTGGTTGCCCAGCGCCCGGTCGCCGTGCTGCGACAGCGCGTTCGGCACGCACAGCAGCGTCGAGAAGGCGTAGTACATCCGGCCGACCGGGTTGAGGTTCGACGTCAGGTGGTCCCCGGCGGCGGGCTCGACGAGCAGCCAGCAGCCGTCATGGGCGAGGGCGTCGCGGATGTGGCGGGCCGCGCCGACCGGGTCGCCCATGTCGTGCAGGCAGTCGAACGTGGTGACCAGGTCGTAGCCGGTGCCGGTGAACGTCGTCGCCGAGGCGACCTCGAACCGGACCCGGTCCGCGACCCCGGCCTCGCCTGCCCGCTTGCCGGCCATGCCGATCGACTCGTCGTGGTAGTCCGATCCGGACACCGACGCGCGGGGGTAGGCTGTTGGCCGCCGCTGAGGGTGACGACGGCGGCGTCATCGGCGGTGACGATGTAGGCGATGTGAGCAGGCCCCGTCGGCAAGGTGCCGGACGGGGCCTGGTCGTCGAGGTGGCGCGGTTGTCGTTG
>JBQTJE010000144.1:0-10122 GCA_052387455.1 Pseudonocardia sp. | reverse complement strand
AAGGGCGTGATCCCCTTGACCTAGATCAACAGGAGATCAGCTGGCCCCGGACAGGGAGATAAGTTGTCCGCCAGCAGGGAGATCAACTGTCCGCCCACGGGGAAGTGCTGCTGTCCCTTGACACGCCGAACGTTCGCAGGTTCATGTGACAGTCGCGCCGAGCTGCTCGTCGGTGGCGAAGGTCGTCAGTTCCTGCCACTCGGTGGTGTGGGACCGCGAGGCCGCGATCGGTGGCACTGGCCGGCTCAGCGTTTCGACATCGTCTTCGTGCCGGCCGCGCATGCCTGCGCCGTCAACCCGAAGATCACGCACGGCCACCGCGGCCGGAACTGCTGGTCGCACCCCGCGCAGTACCCCGAGCCGTCGTCGACGTGAGTACTCGAGAGCCGCTCCGCCATGCCCGGCGCCCGGGCGAACATCCGCGCGAGCTCCAGGACGAGCCTGGACTCGCAGTCTGACCGGCTCGATGCGCCGGGCGTCGACAGCGTCGTGTCCGCCGTCATGTCGTTGTCCAGCAGTGGGAATCGCCGGTATCGGGCGCGATGACTGCGCACCGGTCCGTACTCGGAGCGTGCATGCCGGAGCCCTTCCTCGTCGTGACCGCCGCGAGGCAGTCTATGCGCACTGTCCACGACTACGCAATCTATCCTTGCGTAAGGCAAGCTCGTTCGAGACACTGAGCCGGTCCGGTCGAGCACGAGAGGAGACCCATGAGGATCACGACCCTGCGAACGTTGACGGGTGACTGTCCGAACGAGCGTGTCTGCCCATCGATCCACGTCCTCGACGTCCATCCCGCGCGTCGCTATGTCATCACCAAGAAGGAGGTCGATCCGGCCATCGCGGCGGCGTTCGCCCACCTTGTCGGCGACGACGAGCAGATCGGGTGGGTACCCGACCAGCTGATCCCGGAGATCAACCCGTGACCGCATCTCAGGGGCTGCTCGACGCGGCGAGTCTCGGCGAACGGTTGGACCGCTTCGGTCAACGACTGTTCCGTCTGGAAACGCTGCCGGTCTACCTGGTCGAATCCGATGGTGACGACTTCGAACGCTGGCTGGCAGGCGACCCGAACCCGTGGTCGGAGCGCAAGCGCCGCTGGACCGAGACGCTCCGTCGAGAGCGCGCGACCGGCCGACGAACGACCAGGGTGCGGATACTCTCCGAGCAACTGACCGACTACGAGCGCTACTCGTGCGAGTTCGGCTACGCCGTCAACGCCGAGGCAGGCGAGGAGATCCGCGTGCTGCGACGAGGTGAGCACACGATCCCTGCGGGCGTGGTCGAGCACGACTTCTGGCTCGTCGATGACGACGAGGTCGTGGTCATGCGGTACGACGGCCGGGGCGGGTTCGTCGGTGCCGAGGTTGCTCCGCACACCACCCTGAGCACGTACCTGCGGGTCCGTGACCTTGCCTGGGCGGCAGCGCGACCCTTCCAGGCCTGGTGGTCGAGTCACCCGGAGCTGCGGCGGAGACCGAACGCGCAACCGTGAACGCGCGGGAACCGTCGCAGGACATGTCCGGCGCGGCGCTGGGCCCCGCGCTCGCTGCCGCGCGAGCGGCCGCCGGGTTACGGCAGGTGCCGGTCGCCGAGCGGGTCGGAATGACGCAGGCGAGGCTGTCGCGGATCGAGCGCGGCGCGGCGATCCCGACTCCCGAGGACATGACGGCGCTCCTGGACGCCTACGGCGTGCGCGGCACTCGGAGACGAAACCTGGAGGCGATGGCCCTCGACGCGCGCACTGGTATCCGCGACCAGCGACTGGTCGTGCAGCGTGGCCGGACGGCCGCGATGCAGGCGCGGTGGTCGCGCATCATGCGCGGCGCACATCTCGAGCGGGCGTACCACCCGAGCATCGTCGTCGGCTCGTTGCAGACGGCGGCCTACGCCGGTGTCGTCCTGGGCGCGGACCCGGCCGCCCTGCGGCAGCGGATCGAGCAGCAGGATGTGCTCGGCTCGGGCCCGGGGCGGAAGCTGGTGGTCGTCCAGACCGAAGGATCGCTGCGGGCCACCGTCGGATCTCGGTGGATCATGATCGATCAGCTCGACCAGTTGATCACGGCGACCTCGCACCCTCGGGTCCGGCTGGGCGTGATCCCCGCGCAGCAGCCGCTGCCGTTCACCTGCGGGACGCCGTTCCACGTGTTCGAGGGCACCGACGTTGCCGCGGTGGTCGTCGGAGTCGAGGTAGCCGCGGCGACCTTGACCGAGCCCGACGATCTCCAGCACTTCGTGTCGCTGTTCGAGCGGCTGGCCGCCCTGGCGGTTTTCGACGACGACGCGCGTACCCTGCTCGAGCGCATCGCATCCGACCACCGCTGAGTTGTGATCGGCATCAAGCGGCCCCGTGCGGGAGGCCCCGCCGGTCAGTCCAGGTAGTCGCGGAGCACCTGGGACCGGCTCGGGTGGCGCAGCTTCGACATCGTCTTCGACTCGATCTGCCGGATCCGCTCGCGGGTGACGCCGTAGACCTGGCCGATCTCGTCGAGCGTGCGGGGCTGGCCGTCGGTGAGGCCGAACCGCAGCCGGACCACGCCCGCCTCGCGCTCGGACAGCGTGGCCAGCACCGACTGGAGCTGGTCCTGCAGCAGCGTGAAGGACACCGCGTCGACCGCGACGACCGCCTCGGAGTCCTCGATGAAGTCACCGAGCTGGGAGTCGCCCTCGTCGCCGATGGTCTGGTCGAGCGAGATGGGCTCCCGGGCGTACTGCTGGATCTCCAGCACCTTCTCCGGGGTGATGTCCATTTCCTTGGCGAGCTCCTCGGGCGTGGGCTCGCGGCCCAGGTCCTGGAGGAGTTCGCGCTGTATGCGGCCGAGCTTGTTGATGACCTCGACCATGTGCACCGGGATGCGGATGGTGCGGGCCTGGTCGGCCATGGCGCGGGTGATGGCCTGCCGGATCCACCAGGTGGCGTAGGTGGAGAACTTGTAGCCCTTGGTGTAGTCGAACTTCTCGACGGCACGGATCAGGCCGAGGTTGCCCTCCTGGATGAGGTCCAGGAACGCCATCCCGCGGCCGGTGTAGCGCTTGGCCAGCGACACGACCAGGCGGAGGTTGGCCTCCAGCAGGTGGTTCTTGGCGCGCTCACCGTCGCGGACGATCCAGCGCAGGTCGCGGCGCAGCTGCGGGGACACCTTCTCGCCCGCGTCCTGGAACCGGCGGATGCGCTCGGCGGCGTAGAGCCCGGCCTCGATCCGCTTGGCGAGCTCGACCTCCTCCTCCGCGTTGAGCAGCGCGACCTTGCCGATCTGCTTGAGGTAGGCGCGGACCGAGTCGGCCGAGGCGGTGAGCTCGGCGTCCTTGCGGGCCTGCCGCAGCGCCTCGGACTCCTCCTCGTCCCAGACGAAGTCGCCGCTCTTCTGCGGCGTGGAACGCTCCCGGGTGGACGGGTTGCGACGGTTGGCGCCGGTGTTGGTCGGCTCCTCGTCGTCCTCGTCCTCGTCGTCCGCATCGTCGTCGTCGGCATCGGGCGCGGCGGCCTCGGGGGCCGCGACGATCTCCGCGACGATGTCGGGGTCGGCCGCGAGGTCGAGCTCGACGTCCACCTCCTCGAGGTCGCCCGCCTCGGGCGCGCCCTCCAGCTCGGCGCCGTCGAGGTCGACGGCCTCCACGCCGTTGACCTCGTCGGTCGCCTTGCCCTTGGCCGTAGGTCCCTTGGCGGGGGTGCCCTTGGCCGCGCCACCCTTCGCGGCCGCCTTGGGAGCGGCGGCACGGCGTCGGCGGGCGGGCGCGGGGCTCGCTGCGGGTGCTGCCGCGACGACGTCGTCGGAGTCGGTGCGGGTTGCGGAGTCTGCGGCTGCCACTAGGCCCTCTCGCTGCATGCGCTCGTCTGGTGAACCGGGGACACGGAGGGGCCCGGTTGCACTGGAGATGTCGGGTGCTCCACCGTGCCGGATGCCGTCCAGTGCGATCTCGGCGGCCTCCCCGGGGCGGGGCACGAAGCCATTGTAACTGCGTGCGGCCGGGAGGGCGCCGGACAACCCCACCAGCCGCGATGTGGTCGGATGGCGGGGTGGCTGACGAGGGCTCCCCGACGGTGCTGCGCCGGGTCGCGGAGATCGTGGCCACGGAGGCCGCGCAGCACCTGCGGGGACGTCCGCGGCCCGGCGGGTTCGCGACCAAGTCCTCGCCGACCGACGTCGTCACCGCCGCCGACACCGCTGTCGAGGAACTGCTGCGGGCCAGGCTCGCGCGGCTGCGGCCCGGCGAGGCGGTCACCGGCGAGGAAGGCGGGACGGCCGGCGGGGAGCTGGGTGCAGCAGCCGGCCGGACCGGTGGCGACGGCGTCACCTGGGTCGTCGACCCCATCGACGGCACCGTCAACTACCTGCACGGCCTGCCCTGGTACGCGGTGTCGGTCGCGGCGACCCGGGCGGGCGTCGCGGTCGCGGGGGCGGTGGCCGAGCCCGGGTCGGGACGGTTGTGGAGTGCAGCGTCCGGCGCGGGCGCGACCTGCGACGGCCGGCCGCTGCGGGTTTCCGGGCTCGACGACGTCGGGCGCGCCGTCGTCGGGACCGGCTTCGCGTACCGCGCGACGCGCCGGGCGGCGCAGGCCCGGATGGTCGCCGAGCTGCTGCCGCGAATCGGGGACGTGCGGCGCACCGGGTCGGCGGCGCTCGACGCCTGCGCCGTGGCCGCGGGCTGGCTCGACGGGTACCTGGAGCACGGCACGAACTGGTGGGACTGGGCCGCGGCCACGCTGATCGCCGCCGAGGCGGGGGCGGTGGTGCGGGTGCCGGGCCCCCCGGGCAGCGCCGCACCCGGCGACGGGCTGGGCGCCGACGCCGTCCTCGTCGCCACCCCGGGGATCGCCGCTGCGCTTGCCGACCTCGCCCGCGCGCACGGCGCCGCGGAGATCTGAGCACGCGCGGCTCGGCAGACGGCTCCGCGCGCGCTCAGCAGACGGTGCCGCGCGCGCTCAGCAGACGGTGCCGCGCGCGGCGAGGAGCACCTCGGGGGCGAAGGGGCCCCCGGCCGGTGCGGCGTCCGGGCCGACGACGGTGCCCGCGTCGGCGGCGGGGTTGGTCAGCTCGTCGAGCGCGTCGCGCACGGCCCGGGACGGGTCGACCCCGCGGAACTCGGTGCCCACCACCACGTCCACGTCCGCGCCCGGGCGCCCGTCGCGCACCGGCTCGGTGCAGGGCAGCACCAGCGCCAGGGTGGCGGCGGCCGCGTCGCCCTGCGGCCCGAACCGCAACTGACCGATGCACTCCATCGCGCCGTCGGGGTGCAGCGGGTCGTTGCCAGGGGGCGCGGCCTCGGCGATGTCGAGGTCCCCGAGCTGGGCGGCGACGAGGTTGGCCTGCCCGCGCTGCCCGCCCGCGTTCAGCACCCGGACGGCGACGGCGGCGACCGGCGCGGGTGCGGTCGCGTCGAGCGCGTCCAGGTCGAGCACCTCGCCGGGGGCGTCGCCGCCGGGCGGATCCGGGCAGGACGTGGGCGTGGAGCCACCTGCGGTGGCGAGCACGACCGTCCACGTCACCGCGGCGACGAACGCCAGCACCGAGGCCAGCGCGACCACCGGCCGGTGCCGTCGCCGCTCGTAGGGCCGCGCACCCATCAGTCGAGCCCGGCGTCCAGGATGTGGTGGCCCAGCGCGACGATCGGGTCGACGGCGTCCTCGATGCCCTCGGCCGCCGACGCCGGCACCGCCCCCGCCCGCACCCGCGCGAGGATCCCGGCCAGCACGACGGCGAGCTTGAACGTGCCGAACGCGACGTACCAGGGCAGCGGGTCCAGGTCCAGGCCCGACGCGCGTGCGTAGGCGGCGGCCAGCTCGGGGCGCCGCGGGAAGCCGGGCAGCTTGGTGGGGCTCGCGAGGTGCTGCGCCGCGGCCCACACCGGCGTCTCGTCGGCGTGGTACCAGTAGACGAGCAGCAGCCCCAGGTCGGCCATCGGGTCGCCGAGCGTGCTCATCTCCCAGTCCAGCACGGCCCGGATGCGGCCCGGGTCGGCGGCGTCGAACAGGCAGTTGTCGATGCGGTAGTCGCCGTGCACGACCGTGTGCCGCTGCGTGACCGGCAGGCCGGCGGCCAGCCGCGTGCCCAGGCGGGTGAGCTGGGCCTCCGTGGCCGGCGCGGCCCCGCCCTCGCCGCGGGCGGCCTCCCACTGCGTGCCCCAGCGCCGCACCTGGCGTTCCATGAAGCCCTCGGGGCGCCCGAAGTCGCCCAGTCCCACGGCCTCGACGTCCACGCCGTGCAGCGCCACCAGCACGTCCACCAGGGCCTGCGCCATCCGCGCGCGGTCGGCCTCCGTGTCGGCCCAGCCGGCCGGCAGGGTGCCCAGCGGCACCACGCCCTCCACCAGCTCCATCACGAAGCAGGGCGCGTCGACCGGCGGGCCACCCGCGGAGGCGGCGAGCACCCGCGGCACCGGGACGGGCGTGCCGGCCAGCGCGGAGATGACCCGCTGCTCGCGGCCCATGTCGTGGGCGGTGGCGGCGATCGTGCCGACGGGTGGGCGGCGAAGCACCACCGCGCCGGCCGGGCTCTGCACCCGGTAGGTGAGGTTCGACCGGCCGGCCCCGACCGGGGCCAGCGTGCAGTCCCGCCACGCCTGTTCGTCGAGGTGCTGGGCGAGCCACGCCCCGACCGCGCCGGCGTCGGCGCCGGGCTGGGATCCGGGGGAGCGGTCGCGCTGGTCGCGCGCGGGGGAGACGGCCACGAGAGTGCACCCTAACGGCCGCCGCGCGATGAGCTATGGTCTGCGCTCGCCGGTCGCCGTCCGTGGGGGATCGTCGCTGTGTGTGTCGCTGTGTGTGTCGCTGTGTGTGGGGGACCGTCGCTGGGTGTGGGGAAGCCCAGTGAGACCGGCGTCACTCGAATGCCGGGCACAAACACCGGCGATGCGACGTTGTCCAGCGGCACGACGACGGCGAGACGTATCCAAGACTGCTTTTTCTGAGGGGTGGGAACGATGGCGACCGACTACGACGCCCCGCGGCGCAACGAGACCGACGACATGGCCGAGGACTCGCTCGACGAGCTGAAGGCGCGTCGCAACGAGGCCCAGTCCGCCGTGGTCGACGTCGACGAGTCGGAGACCGCGGAGAGCTTCGAGCTGCCCGGTGCCGACCTGTCCGGCGAGGAGCTGACGGTCAAGGTGCTGCCGAAGCAGGCCGACGAGTTCACCTGCGCGAGCTGCTTCCTGGTGCACCACCGCAGCAGGCTGGCCGAGCGCAACGGCGCGCAGTTCATCTGCCGCGACTGCGCCGCCTGAGCTGGTTCCCGGGCCGGTCGCTCAGGCGCGCAGGGCGGCCAGCAGCGTGTCGGTGTCGCGCACGCTGAACACCCAGTAGGGCGTCGGGCTGTCCGGCCGGGTGTCCTCCACCCGGACCACCGGGCCGATCCACGGGCGGTGCACGAACAGCGCCGCCGGGTCGAGGTCGGGCCCCAGCGCCACCTGCTTGTCCCCGCGGGCGACCGCCTCGACGCGGCCGACGTGCGCGAGCGGCAGCGTCTCGGACCCGACGCGCAGCCCCGCCGGTCCGACCTGCACCCGCGTGCGGCCCAGCACCACCAGCACCACCAGCACCACCGGCACGGTGACGGCGTAGCCGACCCAGCTGCGCAGGCCCGGATAGCCCATGTGCACCTCGGCGCCCAGCAGCACCGCCAGGCCGAGCGCCGGCAGGTACCACCACCAGGGCACGGACAGCCGCTCGTCGAAGCGGAGGTCTCCCCCCGCACGGGGGGGCGATGGGCGGGCCACAGCGGCGAGGGTAGCGTCGCGCGGGCCGTGGCCGATCGGGTGAGGTCACCGTCGTCGGGACGGGCGGTGCTTGGGCGCACCGGTGAGGAGGGGCTCGTGTCGGGTGCCGGTGACGCCGCGCACGCGGTCGACGTGCTGCTCACCAGGCTCGATCCCGGCATCCCCGTGCCCGCCCGCGCGCACCCGCTCGACGCCGGCGTCGACCTGCGCTGCACCGGCGACGTGGTCCTCGGGCCGGGGGAGCGCGCGGTGGTCGGCACGGGCGTGGCGATCGCGCTGCCGCCGGGGCACGCCGGGTTCGTCCATCCGCGGTCGGGGCTCGCCGCCCGCGCGGGGCTGTCGGTCGTCAACACCCCCGGCACGATCGACGCCGGCTACCGCGGGGAGATCCGGGTCTGCCTGATCAACCACGATCCGCGCGAGGAGCTTCGGCTGCGCCGCGGCGACCGGATCGCCCAGCTCGTCGTGCAGCGGGTCGAGCAGGTGCGGTTCGTCGAGGTCGCGCAGCTCCCGGCGTCGGTGCGCGGCAGCGGCGGGTACGGCTCCTCCGGGGGCCACGATCGGCTGGGGCACGAGCGGGTGGGGCCGTGACGGCCGGGTCGGGCGCGGCGGTGCGCGACCGGCCCGACGACGACGCGCCGCGCGACGGGGCCGCGCCGCGCGACGGGGCCGCGCCGCGCGACGGCGCGCGCTCGGGTGGTGCTGCCCGGGCCCGCGCCGGTGGCGCGCGGCCACGGAAGGGCGGCGGCCCGCACGACGAGGACGATCTCGACCCTCGACGCCCCGACGGCGTTGCCCGCACCGACTTCGGTGCGCTGCGGCTGCCGGTTCCCGACGGCGGCGTCGTCGACGTCGAGCCGAGCACGAAGGGCAAGCTCCAGGCCGTGCACGTGATGCTCCCGGAGGGCAGGCTCTCGGTGAGCGCGCTGGCGGCCCCGACGACCGGGCGACTCTGGCCCGAGCTGGCCAAGGAGATCAACACGTCGCTGCGCGGCGGCGGCGCTCGGGTGCGGTCGTTCCAGGGCCCGTGGGGGCGCGAGTTGCGGGCCCGCACCGGAGAGGCGTTCTCCGTGTTCGTCGGGATCGACGGCCCGCGCTGGATGGTCTACGGCGTCGCCACCGGCCCGGCCACCCACGCCAGGGCGCTCGACAAGGAGCTGCGCCGCGTCCTGGGGGAGGTGGTCGTCGTCCGCGGGCGCGCGCCGTACCCGGTGCGCACGGTGCTGCCGCTCGTCCTGCCCGAGGACCTCCAGACCGAGCGGGACGAACGCAAGGAGCGCGAAAGCGCCGCCGCGGCGGCGCTGGCGGCACGGGCGGCGGCTGCGGAAGCGGCGACGGAAGCGGTGGCGGAGGCCGCCCCGCCCGACGCCCCGACGGCGACCGAGCCCGGCCCGGTGGCAGCGCCCCGCGCGACAGCGGCCGCGGAACCGGGGACGACGGTGCTCCCTGCGGTCGTCGCTCCTGCGGCGGAGCCGGGGACGGCGCTGCTCCCCGCGGTCGTCGCACCCGCGGTCGTCGCCCCCCCGGCGGTCGTACCTCCGGTGGAACCGCCGACGCAGGAGCTCGCTGTCGTCGCCGCTGCCGGTCCCGGGCCGGGCCTGGGCCGGGTACCGCCTGCCGAGCCCGTCACGGCGCCGATCCCCGTCGCCCGCCCCGCCGGCGCCGCACCCGCTGTCGCGGCGTCCGCTGTCCCGGCATCCGCGGCCGGCCCGGAGCCGCCGGTGCTCCGCACCTCCGACTCGCCGGCCGCCGCGGTGCCGGCGATGGCCCTCCTCATGGGCGACCCGATGGCGCTGTTCACCGCGGCCCGCCCGGGCCGTCACCGGCGCGGCGACTGACGCCCGCCTCCGCCCAGCGTGCGCTCACTCCGGTGTCGCGGTGACCTGCCGCACGCTCGGCCCCGTTCGGTCGGCCCGCCGCCCGGAGGTCGGCCCCCTCGGACGGTCGGCTCGCTCGGAGGGTCGGCCCCCTCGGACGGTCGGCTCGCTGGTCAGGTCGGCGACGCCCGCGCCGTGCCGGCCCGGGCCCGCAGCCAGCCCAGCACCGCCGCCCGGCCCAGGACGGCCGGGTCGGCGCCCAGCGCGGCGAGGGTGCCCGTCACCAGGACCGCGCGCGGCATCCGCGCGCACCACTCCCGCGCGACGGCCAGCGGGTGCACCGGGTCGTCCACCAGCCCCACGACGCCCGCGGGCGTCGTGATCGCGGCGAGCGCGGCGGCGTCGGGCGCGGGCTCCGCGGCCGCGGCGTCCAGCGTGTCGGGGAGCGCGGGCCCGTGGCCGGTCCACGCCCGGGCCAGCTCGTCGGCGAGCCACGGCGGTGCGCCCACCCGCACGGCGTCGAGGGCGGTGGCGAGCCCGTGCGCCCGCACCTTCGCGGCACTCGCCCGGGCCGCGAGCGCCGCGGGCG
>JBQTJE010000143.1:0-11809 GCA_052387455.1 Pseudonocardia sp. | reverse complement strand
CGCCGAGCACGGCGGTGGCGCGGTCCGTCCACCGGTCGAGCTGGCGGCGTTCCAGCGGGGTGGGCGGGTGGTCGCAGCGGTCACGCAGGGTCGCGGCCACCCCTGCGAGGCGCAGCGCGGAGGCGGGCTCGCCGGTCGCGGCCGCGACCTGAGCGGCGGCCTCCAGCGGCAGCACGAGCCGGGCGTCGCCCAGCCGCCGGCGGGTCAGCCCGACCGCGTCCGACACGTGCCCGGCAGCCGTGGCCGGATCGCCCGCACCGAGCGCCACCCAGCAGCACACGACCCGCGCGAGCGCCTGCACGGTCGCCGACACGCCTGCTGTGCCGTACGCCCGGTCGGCGAGCAGGCGCGCCCGCTGCGCGTCGCCCTGTTCCCACGCATCGAAGGCGAGCGCGACCTCGGCGAGAGCCGTCCCGGCCGTCTGGCCCGTCGACCGGCCGAGTTCGACGGCTCGCTCCGCAGCCGGCCCGGCCGGACGGCCACACGCCTGATCGATCCGTGCCTGTATGGCGTACAGGTAGCACGCGATGCCTTCGAGACCGGGCGTATCACTGAGCGACGCACCCTCGACCGCCAGCGCGAGGGCCGTCCCGAGATCCCGCCGGTAGTAGTGGATCAGGCAGAGGCCGAACAGCGTCTCGGCCGCCACGACCCGGTCGCCGCAAGCGTGGGCCAGTGCCAGGGCGCGCTCCAGCACCGGCTGCGCCCACTCCCAGTCACCGTTCTCCGTCGCCAGCGTGCCCGCGGTCGCGAGGGCGGCGCCGAGCGGCGGCGGCTCGTCCGCAGCCGCGGCGTGGTCGAGCAGCTCGACCAGCCGGCGCTGCGTCTCCACCGCACCGACGGTGAACGTCCCGTGGAACGCGACCATCCGGGCGATCTGAAGGGCGTCGCCGATCCGGCCACGAGCAACCAGCCGCCGGCACGCGACCCAGAAGTCCTCCTCCTCGTGTCGTAGCCGCGCGAGCCCGGCCCCGGTCCGGGCGTACCAGCCGACGCTCGCTACACCTTCGGCGAACGCCAGTCGATCCCGGGCGTGCCGGTCCCGGACGGCGTCCTCCTCGCCCCGCTCCCGCAGCCGGCCGGCGGCGTACTGGCGCACCGGCTCCAGCAGCCGGAACCGGCCGTCCGCCGTGCGCTGGACCAGGGCGTGGTCGAGCAGGCACCCCAGCACGTCGGCGATGTCGGCCCGATCCAGCCCAACACCCACGCACACCGCCTCGGCCGTGTCGAGCACCCAGCTACCGGTGAACACCGACAGCCGGGCGAGCAGCGCCCGCTCGCGTTCGTCGAGCTGAGCATGGCTCCAGTCGAGCGTCGCGCGCAGGGTGTGCTGTCGCGGATCAGGGCTGGAGCCCAGGGTGGCGTGCACGTCGCGCAGGCGCTCTGCCAGCTCGTCGACGGTGAAGACCCGCAGCCGGCTCGCCGCGAGTTCCAGCGCCAGCGGGATCCCGTCGACGGCGCGGCAGATCCGGCCCACCGCAGCCGCGACCGCCTCGGTGACGATGAACGCCGGGTCGGCCACCCGTGCCCGCATCCGGAACAACCGGCCGGACTCGGTGGCGAGCAGGGCGGCCGCGGGCGCGGCCGCCGCGGGCACGGTCATGACCGGGACCGGCAGCGCGCACTCCGCAGCGAGCCCGAGACCGACCCGGCTGGTGGCGAGCACGGCCAGTCGCGGGCAGGCGTCGAGCAGGTCGGCGACCAGGGCCGCCACGGCGTCGGCGAGGTGCTCACAGTTGTCGACCACCAGCAGCCGCCGGCCACCTCCGACGAGCCCCGCGATCGTCTCGACGGCGGTGTGGCCCGGCTGCTCCGGCACGCCGAGCCCGGCCCGGACGAGCGCGGGCACAACGGCGGGGTCGGCGACCGGAGCCAGCTCGACCAGCCACGGATCAGCACCCGCCACCTGCCGGGCGAGGCTGCTCTTGCCGATCCCGCCGGTGCCGACCAGCGTGACGAGCCGGTGGCGGCGCAGCAGGGCCCGGATCCCGGCGACCGCGGCCGAGCGTGCCACCTCGGCGCGCCCGGAACCCAGCTCGTCGGCGGCGGCGTGCAGGCGCTCGGCGGTCACGTCCTCGGCGCGGCCGAGATAGGCCTTGCGCAGCGCGCCGTCACAGCGCCGGTAGGCGTACCAGAATCCGGAGGCGCCGCGCCGCTCGCGCCGTGCGCTGCACGGCGGGTCGGTGTCCTCGATGCGCAGCGTCGGCACTGCCGGCCCGTCCAGCCACCGCTGCCACCCGAAGCCGCCCACAGGCAGCGGTGGGCCGTCGGGCCGGTGCAGCAGCCCGTCGCGGACGTACGGCCCGCGGTTGTCCACGTCGGCAGGATCCCGCGGCCGTCAAGGCTTGCCGTGCAAGCCAAGGTTTGGTCCGGGTCCGGCGCGGCGCTGCCCACTCCCGTCACTCCCGCGGGAGCCGGACCAGGCCCTCCTGGACGGTGGTTGCGACCAGGCGGCCGTCGGCGGTGGTGAACCGGCCGGTGGCCAGGCCCCGTGAGCCCGACGCGGTGGGCGAGTGGCACTCGTAGAGCAGCCACTCGTCGGCGCGGAAGGGGCGGTGGAACCACATGGCGTGATCGAGGCTGGCCATCTGGATGTCGGCGGTGCGCACGTCGTGGCGCGCGACCACCGAGCCCATCAGCGTGAGGTCGCTGGCGTAGGTGAGCAGGCAGACGTGCAGCAGCGGGTCGTCGGGCAGGGTGCCGTCGGCGCGCATCCACACCCGCACCGGCTCGTCGGACGGCGTGCGCTCCGCGGACCACATCGGCTCGGTGACGTAGCGGATGTCGAGCGGGCGCGGCATCCGCGCCCAGAAGCCGCCGGCCTGCCCCGACGCGATCCGCTCACCCAGGCCGGGCAGCGTGTCGGGCGCCGGGACACCGGCGGGTGGGGGGTCGCTGTGTTCCAGGCCGCGCTGCGGGAGCTGGAACGACGCCGACAGCGAGAAGATCGGCTCGCCCTTCTGCACGGCCAGCACCCGCCGGGTGGTGAACGAGTGCCCGTCGCGGACGCGCTCGGCCTCGTAGACGATCGGGATGCGCGGGTCGCCCGGCCGGATGAAGTAGGCGTGCAGGGAGTGGACGCCCCGGTCGGCCGGCACGGTGCGCCCGGCCGCGACGAGCGCCTGGCCGGCGACCTGGCCACCGAACACCCGGGTGGGGCTCTGCGGCGGGCTCACCCCCCGGAAGAGGTTCACCTCGAGCTGCTCCAGGTCGAGCAGCGCCACCAGGCCGTCGAGCACGGCCTGGCCACTCGGACCGGGGCCGGTCTCGGGATCGCGGGTGCGGGTCACCGGCGCATCCTGTCAGGTGCGGCCGCACCCCACGCACGGTCAGGCGTGGTCCTCCTCGCCGAGACGGTGCACGCGGATGAGGTTGGTGGAGCCCGCGGTGCCCGGCGGCGAGCCGGCGACGATCACCACGAGGTCGCCGGGCTGGAACCGCTCGATCGAGAGCATCGCGTGGTCGACCTGGCGCACCATCGCGTCGGTGGAGTGCACGAAGTCGACCAGGAACGTCTCCACCCCCCAGGTCATCGCGCGCTGGCTGCGCACCTCCGGCGCCGGGGTGAACGCCAGCAGCGGCAGCCGCGTGTGCAGCCGGGCGAGGCGGCGCACGGTGTCGCCGGACTGGGTGAACGCGACGATCGCCCGGGCCGAGAGCCGCTCGCCGATGTCCCGCGCGGCGTAGGACAGCACGCCGCGCTTCGTGCGCGGCACGTGGTTGAGCGGCGGCACGGACACCCCCGGCCCCGCCTCCACCGCCTCGATGATCTGCGCCATCGTGCGCACCGACTTGATCGGGTAGCGGCCGACGCTGGTCTCCCCGGACAGCATCAGCGCGTCGGCGCCGTCGAGCACGGCGTTGGCCACGTCGGAGGCCTCCGCCCGGGTCGGGCGCGAGTTGGTTATCATCGAGTCGAGCATCTGGGTGGCCACGATGACCGGCTTGGCGTTCTCCCGCGAGATCTGGATGGCGCGTTTCTGCACCAGCGGCACGTGTTCCAGCGGGAGCTCCACGCCCAGGTCGCCGCGCGCGACCATGATCCCGTCGAAGGCCAGGACGACGGCCTCCAGGTTGTCGACGGCCTCGGGCTTCTCCAGCTTCGCGATCACCGGCAACCGCCCGCCGCGGGCGTCCATGATCTTGTGGACGCCGTCGATGTCGGCCGGGCTGCGCACGAACGACAGCGCGACGACGTCCACCCGCAGGTCGAGCGCGAACCTCAGGTCGGCGCAGTCCTTGTCGCTCATCGCGGGGACCGAGACGTTCATGCCGGGCAGCGAGAGGCCCTTGTTGTCGCTGACCGGCCCGCCCTCGGTGACCCGGCAGACGACGTCGAGGCCCTCGACGGCGGCCACCCGCAGCCCGACCTTGCCGTCGTCGACGAGCAGGCGGTCGCCCACGCGGGCGTCGCCCGCGAGGCCCGCGTAGGTGGTGGAGACCCGGTCGTGGGTGCCGGCGACGTCCTCGACGGTGATCCGCACCTCCTCGCCGGTGCGCCACTCCACGGGCCCGGTGGCGAAGCGGCCGAGGCGGATCTTCGGGCCCTGGAGGTCGGCGAGGATGCCGACCGCGCGGCCCTCGGCGTCGGCGGCCCCGCGGACCATCTCGTAGACCCGCTTGTGGTCGTCGCGGTTGCCGTGGCTGAAGTTGAGCCGGGCCACGTCCATGCCGGCGGTGACGAGCTCGCGGATGCGATCGGGCGAGGCGGTGGCCGGACCGATGGTGCAGACGATCTTCGTGCGTCGGCTCACGCGGATCAGCGTAGCCCCCCGACTTGAACGATCAGGTTCAGGAGCGGGTCTCCGCCGGACCCACGTGGTCGGCCAGCCAGTCCCCCAGCGGCGCCACCGCCCGCCAGGCCTGCGCGACCCGCTCGCGCGCGCCCGCCTCGTGCAGCACGTCGTCGGGCGGCCAGCTCCGCCACGCGTACAGCGACCGGTGGCGCAGCAGCTCCAGCCGCGGATGGTCGGGCGCGACGCCGCGCGGGCGGCTCTTGAGCCGGTCGCCCCCCACCGGGAGCCCGGCCACCTCCAGCGCGGCGAGCCGGGCAGCGAGGTCGGCGCCGCGCCGCTCGTCGTCCACGGCGGCGCGGAAGCGCGCGACCTGGTCCGGGGCCATCTGGTAGAAGCCGCCCGCCGCCATCAGTCCCTCGGCGGACAGCTGCACGTAGTAGGGCCCGGCGGTGGCCCCGCAGGCCGTCTTGTACGGGCTCTTGTCCTTCGCGAACCGGACGTCGCGGTACGGCCGGAAGATCTTTCCCGCGCCGAACTCGGCCTCCAGGTCGGCGAGCAGCGCCAGCATCGGCTCGCGGACGTGCCCCTCGTAGACCGCCTTGCGGTCGGCCCAGTAGGCCTTCGAGTTGTCGGCGAGCAGGCCGTCGTAGAACTCGACGGCGTCCTCGCCGAACCCGGCGAACCTCACCGCGCGCCGTCGCGGGTGACCGCCTCGTCCGCCGCCTGGTCCGCCGCCGGGTCACCGGCGCCGTCCAGAGCGGGTGGCGGATCCGACGGCGGGGCGTCCGGCGGCGTGGCGTCCGACGGCGCGGCCGCGGCCCACGGCAGCACCTCGCGCGGCTTGCGCACCAGCACCAGGTAGGCCACCGCCCCGGTGAAGACGACCACCGAGACCACCACGTTGATCCGGATGTCGCCGAACACCAGCGTGGCCGGGTCGGTGCGCATCAGCTCGATCCAGAACCGGCCCGCGGTGTAGCCGGCGACGTACAGCGCGAACGCGCGACCGTGCCCCAGCCGGAACCGCCGGTCCGCCCACACGACCAGCGCGGCGACGCCGAGGTTCCACAGCAGCTCGTAGAGGAACGTCGGGTGCACGGTGGCGACCGGGGTCATGTCCAGCGCGACGCCGCCGAGGGGGTCGGACGCCCCCGTCGCCGGGTCGACCCGCCGGTAGATCTCCAGCCCCCACGGCAGGTCGGTCGGCCCACCGTAGAGCTCCTGGTTGAACCAGTTGCCCAGCCGCCCGATGGCCTGCGCGACGACGATGCCCGGGGCCACCGCGTCGGCGAAGAACGGCAGTGGCACGCCGCGGCGCCGGCAGCCGATCCACGCGCCCACCGCGCCGAGCGCGATGGCGCCCCAGATGCCCAGCCCGCCCTGCCAGATCTTCAGCGCGTCCAGCGGGTCGGCACCCGGGCCGAAGTACTTCGGCCAGTCCGTCGCGACGTGGTAGAGCCGCCCGCCGACCAGGCCGAACGGCACCGCGAACACCGCGACGTCGGTGACCACGCCCGACGCGCCGCCGCGGGCGACGAACCGCCGCTCGCCCCACATGACGGCGACGACGATGCCGGTGATGATGCACAGCGCGTACGCCCGGATCGGGACCGGGCCGAGCATCCAGACCCCCCGGTCGGGGCTCGGGATCGACGCCAGGACGGACAGTGCCAGGGCGGAACTCACATGGGCCACCGTATCGCCCACCGCCGACAGCCTCCCTCACCCCGCCGGCCGTTGTCCGCACTTCGTGACCTGGATGCTGTTCCAGAGCCGTCACGACAGCATGTCGGCACCGAAGTGCGGTCTCGGCCGGGTCAGGCCGGCCGCTGCTCCGGGTGCCCCGCCCGCCGCACGCCGGCGGCCAGCTCGGCCGCCAGGGACTGCACGCCCGCCGGCCCCCCGCGCTCCGCCGCGGTGACGAACGCCGACCCGACGATCACGCCGTCCGCGAACGCCGCCACCTCGGCGGCCTGCGCGCCCGACCGCACGCCGAGCCCGACGCCGATGGGTAGCGCCGTGTGCACCCGGCACCGGTCCACCAGCTCCGGCGCCGCGGAGGCGACGGCGTCGCGGGCACCGGTGACGCCCATCGTGGAGGTGGCGTAGAGGAACCCGCGGCTCGCGGCGGCGGTCGAGGCGATCCGCTCCTCGGTGGACGACGGCGCGACCAGGAAGACCCGGTCGAGCCCGCGGGCGTCGGAGGCGGCGAGCCACTCGTCGGCCTCGTCGGGCACCAGGTCCGGGGTGATCAGGCCGTGCCCGCCGGCGGCGGCGAGGTCGCGGGCGAACGCGTCGACGCCGTAGCGCAGCACCGGGTTGATGTAGGTCATGACGACGGCGGCGGCGCCCGCCGTGGTGACCCGCTCGACGACGCCGAACAGGTCGCGCAGCCGCATCCCGGCGCGCAGCGCGGTGTCCGCGGCGGCCTGGATCGTGGGGCCGTCCATCACCGGGTCGGAGTAGGGGAAGCCGACCTCGATCACGTCGCAGCCGCCCCGCACCATCGCCGTGATCAGCTCGACGGAGCCGTCCACGGTGGGGTAGCCGGCGGGCAGGTAGCCGACCAGCGCGGCCCGATTCTCGGCGCGGCAGCGGGCGAACACCTCGGCGACGCTCACGCCGGGTCCTGCGTCGAGCCCCGGGCGATCGCCGTGCCGTCGGCGTCCTGCGCGCTCTCGCCCTCGGCGACCATGCCGAACCACTTCGCCGCGGTGTCGACGTCCTTGTCCCCGCGACCCGACAGGTTGACGAGCACGATCCCGTCCGGGCCGAGCTCGCGCCCGAGCCGCAGCGCCCCCGCCACGGCGTGCGCGGACTCGATCGCCGGGATGATCCCCTCGGTGCGCGAGAGCAGCGCGAACGCGTCCATCGCCTCGGCGTCGGTGACCGGCTCGTACGTCGCCCGGCCGATGTCCTTGAGCAGCGCGTGCTCCGGGCCGACGCCGGGGTAGTCCAGCCCCGCGGAGATCGAGTACGACTCCTGCGTCTGCCCGTCCTCGTCCTGCAGCAGGTAGGACAGCGCACCGTGCAGCGCGCCGGGCGACCCGGCGGTGAGCGTGGCACCGTGGCGGCCGGTCGCCACCCCGTCGCCGCCGGGCTCGAACCCGACCAGCCGCACCGAGGCGTCGTCGAGGAAGGCGTGGAAGATCCCGATGGCGTTGGACCCGCCGCCGACGCATGCCGCGATCGCGTCGGGCAACCGCCCGCAGCGTTGCAACACCTGCTCGCGCGCCTCCAGGCCGATCACGCGGTGGAGGTCGCGCACCATCATCGGGAACGGGTGCGGCCCGGCGACGGTGCCGAGCAGGTAGTGCGTGCGGTCGACGTTCGTGACCCAGTCGCGCAACGCCTCGTTGATCGCGTCCTTGAGGGTGGCCGAGCCGGTGGCCACCGGGACCACGGTGGCGCCGAGCAGTCGCATTCGGGCGACGTTGAGCGCCTGGCGACGGGTGTCGACCTCGCCCATGTAGACGACGCACTCCAGCCCGAGCAGCGCGCACGCCGTGGCCGTGGCGACGCCGTGCTGGCCCGCGCCGGTCTCGGCGATCACCCGGGTCTTGCCCATGCGCTTGGTGAGCAGCGCCTGGCCGAGCACATTGTTGATCTTGTGCGAGCCGGTGTGGTTGAGGTCCTCGCGCTTGAGCAGGATGCGCGCCCCGCCCGCGTGCTCGCCGAGCTTCGTCGCATCGGTGAGCGGGGACGGTCGCCCGGAGTAGTCGCGGTGCAGGCGGTCGAGCTCGCCGAGGAACTCCTCGTCGTGGCGGGCGTTGTCGTAGGCCGCCGCCAGTTCGTCGAGCGCCGCGATCAGCGCCTCGGGCACGAACCGGCCGCCGTAACGCCCGAAGTGGCCCTTCGCGTCCGGCTCGTGGCCCGACGGGGTGGCGATGCCCGCGCCGGCCGTGGCCGTGGGACCGGCGGGCGCACTCACCGGACCGCCCGCGAACAGGACGGGTGCGAGCCGGCCGCCACCAGCGTGCTCACCGCTGCGCGCGGGTCGCTGCTCGTGACCAGACCCTCGCCGACGAGCACCGCGTCGGCGCCCCACCCCGCGTACGTGATGAGGTCGCCCGGGCCGCGCACGCCCGACTCGGCCACCTTGAGCACCCCGGACGGCAGGCCCGGCGCGATCTGGCCGAACGTCGCCCGGTCGACCTCGAGGGTGTGCAGGTTGCGCGCGTTCACCCCGATGAGCTTCGCCCCCGCCTCCAGCGCGCGGTCGGCCTCCTCCTCGGTGTGCACCTCGACCAGTGCCGTCATCCCGAGGGACTCCACGCGGTCCAGCAGCGCGTGCAGCACGTTCTGCTCCAGCGCGGCGACGATGAGCAGCACCAGGTCGGCGCCGTAGGCCCGGGCCTCGTGCACCTGGTAGGGGCTGACGACGAAGTCCTTGCGCAGGATCGGCACGTCCACCGCGGCGCGCACGGCGGCGAGATCGGCGAGCGACCCGCCGAAGCGCCGCTGCTCGGTGAGCACGCTGATGATCCGCGCGCCGCCCTCGGCGTAGGCCGCGGCCAGTTCGGCCGGCTGCGCGATCGTCGCGAGGCTGCCCTTCGACGGGCTGCGCCGCTTCACCTCCGCGATCACCGCCACGACCGGCGGGTGGTGCAGGGCGGCGATCGCGTCCTTCGGGGACTGGGCCGCCAGCGACCGCTTCTTGATCTCCGCGAAGCTCACCTGCGCCTCGCGCTCGGCCAGGTCCTCCCGCACGCCCGCGACGATCGACTCGAGGACGCTGCCGTTCTGCTCACCCACGGTGGTCCTCCTTCCGGCTCGGGCAGGCCCGCCGAACGCACCGGCACGCCTGCCCGGCGCTTCGACCCGCGACGGGCTGACGGCCATGCTAGACAGCCCGCTCGCCGTGCCCGCCGCCAGGATCAGCACCGCCGTCGGCTCCCGGGTCGGTGGGGTCCCGGCCGGCGTCGAGGGCCTCCCAGGCCGCACGGTCCGGGTCGCGGTCCGGGTCAGGGTCCGGCTCGCGCTCCGGATCGCGGCCCGGGTCACCGGCGGGTTCGCGGCCCGGGGCGGGCCGGGCGCGCGGTGCGGCGTACCGCGCGCCGAACCGGGCCAGTCGCGGTTCCCGCAGCGCCAGCACCGCTCCCGCGATCGCCAGCGCCAGCACTCCCGCACCCGCCAGGACCGGCGCCGCGGTGGTCGTCACGTCTGCGGGAACCCCGGCACCCGCGGGCGCCCCGGGGAACGCCGCCAGGTCCGCGCCCGACGGCGTGGCGACCGCCCCGGCGAGCGCGACGGCGAGCCACCCCGCGACCAGCACGAGCACGGTGCCCAGGACGCGCCGGGCCGGGCCGACCAGCGCCACCGCCGCGGCCACCCCGGCCAGGGCCAGCAGGGCCACCGCGTCCAGCCCGGCCAGCACGTCCCCGCCCGCGACGGCCACCCGTACCGGCGCCCGGCCGGGGGCGGGCACGTCGGCGGCGAACCACGTGAGCCCCGACGCACCGGCCAGCGCCCCGGCCGCGGCGAGCAGCCCGGCGCAGGTCAGTGCCAGCCGCCGCCCCGGCGCGCTCACGGCGGCGTGAGCGTCGCGGCCGTCGCGACCGCCGACAGCACCGCTCGCGCCTTGTTCAGGCACTCGGTGTCCTCGGCCGCCGGGTCGGAGTCGGCGACGATCCCGCCCCCGGCCTGCACGTACGCGACGCCGTCGCGCACCAGGGCGGTGCGGATCGCGATGGCGGTGTCGGCGTTGCCGGCGAAGTCGAGGTACCCGACGATCCCGCCGTAGAGGCCCCGGCGGGTCGGCTCCAGCTCCTCGATGATCTCCATCGCCCGCGGCTTCGGCGCCCCCGAGAGCGTGCCCGCGGGAAAGCAGGCGACCACGGCGTCGTAGGCGTTGCGGTCCGCGCGCAGCCGGCCCGTGACCGTCGAGACCAGGTGCATGACGTGGCTGTAGCGCTCCACGGCGAAGAAGCTGTGCACCTTGACGGTGCCCGGGTCGCACACGCGGCCGAGGTCGTTGCGTCCGAGATCGACGAGCATGACGTGCTCGGCGCGCTCCTTCTCGTCGGTGCGCAGCTCCTTCTCCAGCAGCGCGTCCTCCTCCTCGGTATCGCCGCGCCACCGGGTGCCCGCGATGGGGTGGGTGGTCGCGATCCCGTCGCGGACCGTCACCAGCGCCTCCGGGCTGGACCCGACGATGCTGAACGCCGGTGTGCCGTTCGCGCCCTCCAGCCGCAGCAGGTACATGTACGGGCTGGGATTGGTGGCGCGCAGCACCCGGTAGACGTCCAGCGGCTCGGCGGCGCATTCCGTCTCGAACCGCTGCGAGACCACCACCTGGAACGCCTCGCCCGCGCGGATCTGCTCCTTGGCCTCCTCCACCGCCGCGTGGTGCTCGGCGGGCGCGCGGCGGCGGGTGAACCGCGGCTCCGCGGACCGGTAGACGGCGACGGTGGACGCGGCGGGCGCGGCCAGCTCGGCGGTCATCCGGTCCAGCCGGGCGAGCGCGTCGTCGTAGGCCTCGTCGACGCGCTCGTCGCTGGCGTCCCAGTTGATGGCGTTGGCGATCAGTGTGATCGTGCCCTCGTGGTGGTCGACGGCAGCCAGGTCGGTGGCCAGCAGCATCACCAGCTCGGGCAGCGCGAGATCGTCCTCGGCGAGCTGCGGGAGCCGCTCGAAGCGACGCACGACGTCGTAGCCGAGGTACCCGACCATGCCGCCGGTGAGCGGGGGCAGGCCCGGCAGCGGCTCGCTGTGCAACTGCTCGACGACGGCCCGCAGGGCAGCCAGCGGATCCCCCTCGGTCGGCATCCCGGCGGGCACCTCGCCGGTCCACACGAGCGCGCCGTCCACCGCGGTGAGCGCGGCGGCGCTGCGCGCGCCGACGAACGACCAGCGCGACCACGACCGCCCGTTCTCCGCCGACTCGAACAGGAACGTGCCGGGCCGGTCGGCGGCGAGCTTGCGGTACACGCCCAGGGGGGTCTCGTCGTCGGCGAGCAGGCGCAGCGCCACCGGGATCACCCGGTGCGCCATCGCCAGCGCGCGGAACTCGTCGCGGCTGGGCGTGACGGTGCCGAGCACGCCCGCCGGGCGGGCGGCGGTGGTCGGCTGGC
>JBQTJE010000142.1:0-7498 GCA_052387455.1 Pseudonocardia sp. | reverse complement strand
CCGGCCCGGGCGCCGGCCTGGGATAGCGTCGACGCGTGCCCAGCGAGCCGGAGACGATCAACGCCTGGCTCGACGGCGGCGCCGAGCCGGACCGGGGGGACGTCAGGGCGGCGGTGAAGCAGAGCCTCGCGATGCTGGCGGCGGCATTGCCCGGGCGCAGCGTCGAGGTCCGCATCCCGCCGTTCGGGGCCGTGCAGTGCGTCGAGGGCCCGCGGCACGGGCGGGGCACACCGCCGAACGTGGTGGAGACCGACGCGCGGACCTGGCTCGCGCTCGTGACCGGCCGGGTGAGCTGGGCCGACGCGGAGGCGGGCGGCGCGCTGCGGGCGTCCGGGGCACGGTCGGGGGCGATCGCGGCGAACCTGCCGTTCACCATCCTGCCGTTCACGACCACGTGATGCTCTTCACCGAAACGGCTGATCCACGAGGGTGCGCTGTGGCGCGAGGAACCTCAGGCGCGGAAAAATGACCCCACCGGGTCGGCTGCGGACCGATCGGGCGGCGGAGGGAGCGACGTGGTTGCACCGCGTAGCCGGATCGCTCGCCTCGGTCACGAGCTGCCGGAGGATCCGGTGGAGCGACTGGCGGTGCGCTGGGTCGAACTGGCCCGCGTCGACGACCCGGCCGTGCCCGCCCGGGTCGCGGCGCTGCTGCGTGGGCTCGCCGTGGTGGTCGCCGCCGACCCGTTCTGGGCTCCCGCGGCGCGCGCGCTCGGTGTGGAGCTGTTCGCCACCGGGCTGTGCGGAGACCCGCTCCCCGCGCCCGACGTCGAGGACGTCCTTGCCGTGGGGTTGGGGCTGCTCCGCCAGGCCGGGCCGGAGCTCGGAGCCGTCGGTACGCGTGGCCGCCGGCGCCTCGACGCCGCGCTCGACGAGCTGGCCGCCGGGTTCGCCCGCGGGTTGCGCGACGTGCTGGAGGGGCATCCGGAGCCGGCGGTCGTCGACCTGCCCGCGCAGCGGCGGGCCATCCCGGAGTGCGAGGCCAGGGCAGCATTGCTCGCCGCGCTGGGCCGTGGTCTCGACGGCGGCGAGTTCCGGCTCGTCTACCAGCCGCTGGTCGACCTGGCGGACGGCCGGATGTGCGGGGCGGAGGCGCTCGTCCGCTGGCAGCACCCGGTCGAGGGACTGATCGGTCCGGGCCGGTTCGTGGGGATCGCCGAGACCAGCGGCCTGATCGTGCCGCTGGGCCGGTGGGTGCTCGCGCAGGCGTGCGCGCAGGCCGTCGCCTGGGGGCGGGAGCTGGGCGACGGGCCGTACGTGAGCGTCAACGTGTCCCCGGTGCAGCTGGTCGAGGACGGCTGGGTCGACGACGTCCGCGCCGTCCTGGCCGCGACCGGCCTCGCGCCCGGGCGGCTCCAGCTGGAGATCACCGAGCAGGCGGTGCTGGAGGACGAGGGTGCGGCGCTGGCTGCGCTCACCGCGCTGCGGGTCGTCGGCGTGCGCCTGGCTCTGGACGACTTCGGCACCGGCTACTCCAGCCTGTCGTGGTTGCGCAGGTTGCCCGTGCACGGCCTGAAGATCGACGGCACGTTCGTCGACGGGCTGCGCCATCCCACCGCCGACGCCACCGACCTGGCGATCGTCCGCGCGCTGGTCGACCTGGCGCACGCGCTGGGCATGGAGGTCACCGCCGAGTGGGTCGAGACGGGGGTGCAGGCGCGGCGGCTCGCCGCGCTGGGCTGCGACGTCGGGCAGGGCCGCTGGTTCGGTGACGCGGGTCCCGGTGAATGGGTTCCGCAGCTCTGGCGGCGTACCCTTCCCGGTGGAGGGGCCACCTCCTGAACGCCCGGTCCGCCACGCCGAGGAGCGACCGCGTTGGGTCTCCACCGACACGCGCACCCGACCGACCCCACCCACGACGCCGGACCCCGCGAGGAGTGCGGCGTCTTCGGCGTCTGGGCCCCGGGCGAGGAGGTCGCGAAGCTCGCCTACTTCGGGCTGTTCGCGCTGCAGCACCGCGGCCAGGAGGCCGCCGGCATCGCCGTGTCCGACGGCCGGCGCATGGTGGTGTTCAAGGACCTCGGCCTGGTCAGCCAGGTGTTCGACGAGCAGGTGCTGTCGTCGCTGAGGGGCCATCTCGCCGTCGGGCACGTCCGCTACTCGACCACCGGGTCCACGACCTGGGAGAACGCGCAGCCCACGTTCCGCACCACGGCCACGGGCAGCGGGATCGCCCTGGGCCACAACGGCAACCTGGTCAACACCGCCGAGCTGCGTGACGAGGTCGCCCGGGGCAGCGGCACCACCACCAACGGCCACCGCGCCCGGATCGAGGCCAGCACCGACTCCGACCTGGTGTGCGAGCTGCTCGCCGGGTCCGCCGCCGACATCGGGGTGGAGGAGGCCGCGATGCGCCTGCTGCCCCGGTTGCGGGGGGCGTTCTCGCTGGTCTTCGCCGACGAGCAGACGCTCTACGCGGCCCGCGACGCGCACGGCGTGCGCCCGCTGGTGCTGGGCCGGCTCGACCGCGGCTGGGTGGTCGCCAGCGAGACCGCGGCGCTGGACATCGTCGGCGCGTCGTTCGTGCGGGAGGTGGAGCCCGGCGAGATCGTCGCGATCGACGCCGACGGCATGCGCAGCTCCCGGTTCGCGATGCCGGAGCCGAAGGGGTGCGTGTTCGAGTACGTCTACCTGGCCCGCCCGGACACGACGATCTCGGGGCGCTCGGTGCACGCCGCCCGGGTGGAGATCGGGCGCCGCCTCGCGCTGGAACACCCCGTCGACGCCGACCTGGTGATCCCCGTGCCGGAGTCGGGCACCCCGGCCGCGATCGGCTACGCCCAGGGCTCGGGCATCCCCTACGGCCAGGGCCTGGTGAAGAACGCCTACGTCGGTCGCACGTTCATCCAGCCGTCGCAGACGATCCGCGAGCTGGGCATCCGGCTCAAGCTCAACCCGCTGCGCGACGTCATCCGGGGCAAGCGCCTCGTCGTCGTCGACGACTCGATCGTGCGCGGCAACACCCAGCGCGCGCTGGTGCGGATGCTGCGCGAGTCGGGGGCGCTGGAGGTGCACGTGCGGATCGCGTCGCCGCCGGTGCGCTGGCCGTGCTTCTACGGCATCGACTTCGCCACCCGCGCCGAGCTGCTCGCGGGCGACCTCGACGTCGAAGGTGTGCGCCGCTCCATCGGCGCCGACACGCTGGGCTACATCACCCTCGACGGCCTGGTGGCGGCGAGCGAGCAGCCCCGGTCGCGGCTGTGCACGGCCTGTTTCGACGGCGCCTACCCGATCCCGCTGCCGGAGGAGGCGCTGCTCGGCAAGCACCTGCTGGAGCTCACCTCGCCGGTCGACCCCGACGTGTCCGGGGCGGCGTCCGGGGACCCGGGGCCCACGCGCCAGCGGACGAACGAACCCGCCGTCCCCTAGGTTGGCACGACGGTGTCGGCACGAGGGTGCCGCCACGACGGTGGTGCGACGCAGCCGTTCGTCCGGGTGCCCCCGCGCCCCCGCCGGACCAGCGAGGAGACGAGCCGATCATGGCCCTGACCAGCGACGACAGGACGACCGCCGGCGCCAGCTACGCCGCTGCCGGCGTCGACATCGACGCGGGCGAGCGCGCGGTCGAGCAGTTGCGGCCGTTCGCGGAGAAGGCCACCCGCCCCGAGGTGATGGGCGGCATCGGCGGGTTCGCGGGCCTGTTCGCGCTGAAGATCGGCCGCTACCGGGAGCCGGTGCTGGCGGCGTCCACCGACGGGGTGGGCACGAAGGTCGCGGTCGCGCAGGCCATGGACAAGCACGACACGATCGGGCTCGACCTGGTCGCGATGGTCGTCGACGATCTCGTGGTCGGCGGGGCCGAACCGCTGTTCCTGCAGGACTACATCGCGGTGGGCCGGTTGGTACCCGAGCAGATCGCGACGATCGTCAAGGGCATCGCGGAGGGCTGCGTGCTCGCCGGCTGCGCGCTGCTCGGCGGGGAGACCGCCGAGCACCCCGGGCTGATGGAGGCCGGCGGCTACGACCTGTCGGCCAGCGGCGTGGGGATCGTCGAGGCCGAGGCGATGCTGCGCCCCGACCGGGTCCGCCCGGGCGACGTGCTGGTCGCGATGGGTTCCTCGGGGCTGCACTCCAACGGCTACTCGCTGGCCCGCCACGTGCTGCTGGACATCGGGCGGATGGCGCTGGAGGGCCACGTCGAGGAGTTCGGCCACACTCTCGGCGAGGAGCTGCTCGTGCCCACCCGGATCTACGCCAAGGACTGCCTTGCGCTCGCCGCCGAGACCGCGGTGCGCACGTTCTCCCACGTCACCGGCGGCGGGTTGGCCCGCAACCTGGAGCGGGTGCTGCCGCCCGGGCTGGAGGCGGTGTGCGAGCGCGGCAGCTGGACGCCCGCGCCGGTGTTCAACATGATCGCCTCCCGCGGGCGGGTGCAGCGCGCGGAGATGGAGCGGACGTTCAACATGGGCGTCGGCATGGTGGCGGTGCTGCCGCCCGACGACGTCGACCGGGCGCGGGCCGTGCTCACCGCGCGGCACGTGCCCACGTGGGTGCTCGGGGACGTGCGCCGTGCGGGGGAGCAGGGGCCCGGGCCACGGGTGCGGCTGGTGGGCGACCACCCGCGGTTCTGACCGGCCGCCCCCGCCGCTGACGGGCCCGCCCTCCGGGTTGGGCCGAACGGCCCCGCCGCGGGGTGGGGGTCTGCGACGATCACCGTCATGACCGATCATGACGCGGGTCCGGCCCGGCCGTACGGCTCGCCGGAGCAGCGGTGGGAGCAGGCGCGGGCGGAGATCGCCCGGGGCGGTGCGACGGGTGGCGGGTCCGGTGGGTTCCTGGTGGACCCGGAGCGGGCGGAGGTGGCGATCGCCCAGCTGGACGCGGCGCTGCTGGACATCCGCCAGGCGATGGGCAGGTTCCGTCACCAGAACGTCGTCGAACCGCCGGGGCAGGACCCGGTGAGCGTCAACCTGGCCGAGCAGATGCGTGAGATGGACCGGCGGGCCGGGCAGTACGTGCAGGCCTGGGCGGGGCAGGTGGAGCTGTTCCGCGACGCGGTGCAGGCCCAGGTGGACTCCTATCGCCGGGTGGATGCCGACAACGCCGGGCGGTTGGCGTGATCTCGCGACGCCACGCGCTGGCGGCGGGTCCGGCGTTGGCGCTGGTGTTGGCGCTGGCGGGGTGCGCCCCGGGGCTTCTCCCCGGCCTGCCTGCGGTGCCGGCGCTTCCGGGCCCGGCCGCGCCGCCGTACGAGGGGTTGGCATTCGACATCGCGCTGGTGCCCACGGAGCTGCGGGTGCCCGAGCCCAAGGACGCGCGCGGGATCCGGGCGTGCGACCTGTTGACCCCGGCCCAGCTCGCCGAGGTCGGCCTGCGGCCCGAGACCGGCGAGCGCGTCCCGACGTCGCAGGGGGATCGGTGCGCCTACCAGCCGGTGGAGGACGACCTCGAGGTCGTCGGGTTCGGCAGCAACACCGGTCTGCGCAACCCCGGCCTGCCCGGGGTCTACGTCAACGCCCGGGGGGCGTCGTTCTTCGAGCCGATCACGGTCGCCGGTCACCCGGGCGCCCGGCTGCGGCTGACCGCCGACGAGGGCTGTCAGGTGTCCGCCGCCGCCTCCGACGACCAGCTCGTCGGCGCCAACGGCACCGCGAGCGCTACCGAAGCCCCCGACGACTGCGCCCGCTACCAGCGCATCGTCGAGCTCATCCTGTCCAACCTCCCGCCCCGCCGTTAGGGGCCCGCCATGCCCGTCCCCTACCCCGGCACGCAGGTCGCGTTCACCGGCACGGTCGCCCAGATCCGCGAACCGGTGCTCGCCGGCCCCGGGCACCCGGTGGTCGCCGACGCGGCGCTGCTGGACATCCGCCAGGCGATGGCCGGGTTCGAGACAGCGAGATTGATCGAGCCGCCGGGGCAGGACCCGGTGAGCGTCAACCTGGCCGAGCAGATGCGTGAGATGGACCGGCGGGCCGGGCAGTACGTGCAGGCCTGGGCGGGGCAGGTGGAGCTGTTCCGCGACGCCGTGCAGGCGCAGGTGGACTCCTATCGCCGGGTGGATGCCGACAACGCCGGGCGGTTGGCGTGATCTCGCGACGCCACGCGCTGGTAGTCGGTCCGGCGTTGGTGCTGGTGGTGGCGCTCGCCGGGTGCGCGCCCGCGGTGGCGCCGGTGCCGGGGCTCGGGGGCCCGGCCGCGCCGCCGTATGAGGGGTTGGCGTTCGACATCGCGCTGGTGCCGGTTGAGCTGCGGGTGGCGCAGCCCAAGGACGCGCGCGGGATCCGGGCGTGTGACCTGCTGACCCCGGCCCAGCTCGCCGAGATCGGCCTGCGGCCCGAGACCGGCGAGCGCGGCCCGACGTCACAGGGGGACCAGTGCGACTACCAGACGGTGGAGGACCACCGCCACGGCGTCGGGATCGCCAGCAACACCGGCCTGCGCAACCCCGGCCTGCCTGGGGTCTACGTCAACGCCCGCGGCGCGTCGCTCTTCGAGCCGACGACGATCGCCGGCCACCCCGGCGCGCGGATCCGGCTCACCCCGAACGAAGGCTGCCAGATCTCCGCCGCCGCCTCCGATGACCAGCTCGTCGGCGCCATCGGCACCGCGAGCGCTACCGAAGCCCCCGGCGACTGCGCCCGCTACCAGCGCATCGTCGAGCTCATCCTGTCCAACCTCCCGCCCCGCCGTTAGGAGCCCGCCATGCCCATCCCCTATCCCGGCACCCAGGTCGCGTTCACCGGCACGGTCGCCCAGATCCGCGAACCGGTGCTCGCCGGCCCCGGGCACCCGGTGGTCGCCGACGCGGCGCTGCGCTACCGGTTGCTCGGCAACTCCCTGCTCGGCGCGGCCGAGCAGTTGCGCGGCGCCGGCCGCACGATGCGCGAGGCGTTCGAGGGCGCCGCGGCGGACGGGGTGCAGACGCACCTGTCCACGCTCGCCGCCCTCGGCGAGGCCGCGGAGGCGCAGGCGCAGCTGTCCCACCGGGGCCTGGCCGACCAGGCCGAACACGTGGCCGTCGTGCACCGCGAGCTGGCCGCGCTGCCCGACCCGGCGATCTTCCAGTACGACCCGACCGTGCCGGTGGGCCTGGCGCCGGAGCACGAGCAGGCGGCCCGGATCGCGACGCTCTACCAGACCAACACCAACCACACTCTCGGCGGCGGGTTCGCGCCGTTCGAGCCGCCGGTGGCGCCGCAGATCGGACCGGCAGGCGCGGCGCCCGGCGGGGGCGGCGGGATCGGTGGCGCGGGGGGCGGCGCGGGCGGCAGTGCAGGTGGTGGCGCGGCCCTCGGCCCGGCCGGTGCGGCGGCGCCCGGCCCGGGTGGCGTGGGGTCGCCGGGTGGGGTCGGGTCGTCGGGCGGGGTCGGGTCGTCGGGCGGGGTCGGTTCCTCGGGTGGACCGGGCTCGCCGGGCGGGGCATCGCCGGGCGTGGGCGGGGGGATCGCGCCCGCCCCGGTGCCCGGCCCGCGCGGCGGCCGACCGGGTGCCGGGGTGCCGCTGCCGCCGTCCGCGACCGGGCCCGACGCCGGGCGGGCACCCGCCGGACCCGCGGCCGG
>JBQTJE010000141.1:0-8494 GCA_052387455.1 Pseudonocardia sp. | reverse complement strand
AGCCGTTGCCGTCCGGATCGGTGAAGAACGCGAACCGTGATCCGGACGTGCCCTCCGGGCCGAGCAGCAGGACCTCGCCGATCGGCACCCCGCGCGACGCCAGGGCTGCGCGGGCGGCGTCGATGTCCGGCAGGCGCTCGTGGGCCAACATGTTCCGGAGCCGGTAGAGGCGTGCCCAGGGTTGTTCGGTATGGGGGATTGCGGCCCCCGAGTCGGGCGTATGCCAGCGCCTCGTTCCCCACGGCGATCCCAAAGCCGGTGCAGCATCCACCGGTACCGCTCGTCCGTGTCGAAGCGAGCCCTGTCGCTCTCATCGACGAGCAACTCGACCTGATGCAGGAGTGCGTCAAGTTCGAGAAGGACATGGCGGTCGGGCCGGTTGCTCACAGCGGCTGGGCGACGATGAGTTCCGGGCTGACGTTGTCGTTGCCGAGCACGCGGTCCGAGTACAGCCGCACATCGGCGCCGACGAGATGTACCGCCGCGAGCTCGAAGTCGACGACGTCGAAGGCGTCGCGTCGCTCGTCGACATGCCCGACGAGCTTGCCGTCCGATGCCAACCGCAGGCGGTCGATGCGATGGCTCCTGGCCAGCACCTTGCGCTGCTCGGCGTACGCCCGCAGTGCGACAGCGCTCGCCGGCGGAATCGCCAGCTCGGCCGTCGCGCTACTCATGCGGGCATGGTACGTCGCTGCGGGCCGGGCGAGCCACGACCGTAACGCCGACGTCTGAACGGCCGACCATGTGTCCGAGCCGGACGGTCGGAGGATGCATGTCGGATCTCGAGTGGCAGCTCAAAGAGGTTGTCACCCGGCTCGATCATCTCCAGCGCGACCCGTTCGGCGACCAGGCTGCCCGGATCACCCGCAGCATCGAGGCGTCGAGCCTTCCGGATGGGATCCGCGGGGTCGGCAGCACGGTCGCTCGGCTGGTCCAGGTGTGCGACTGGGCTCTCCCGATGATCGCGGCGGAGCTGGCCCAGAACTCCCGCCTCCTGTCCGAACTCATCGAGGTGACGTCCAATCCGCGGTTGGTCGCCGCGCGCGAGTCGGCGCGCCACGGTGTGCGGGCGATGGAGAACGAGTGGTTCGCCGAGGCGATCGGTGAGTTCGACAGGGCGCTCGCGAAGTACCGGTACGACCCGGTCGTGCACTTCTACCTTGGTGTCTGCCGCGCGAACCTCGGTGACGACCACGCGGCGTTGCAAGCGTTCGAGCTCGCGGTCAAGTACGGGTTCGACAAGGAGAACCAACCGGCCGGAGGCCAGGTCGCGTGCGGCGCAGCGATCGTGGCCGCCGAGGCCTACTGCCTCGCGGGCGATCCCGCCGCCGCGGTCCGCATCCTGGACAAGGTCCGGGAGAAGATCACCGACTGTCCGGAGGTCGAGCACTCCTACGCGCACGTGACGGGTGACGCGGCGGCGCTACGCAGCGCGCTCCGGATCGCACCGGAACTCGCGCTGGACGCCCGCAGACGCGGCACCCCGCACGTCGAGGAGGTGAGCGTCGAGCTGCTACCGGTTGTTCAGGAGCGCCTGGCGCGCGGCCAGCAGCTGACCGACCGCCTCAACGCTGTGGGTGCCACGTTCGACCGCACCGGGATCGACGAGCCGATCGAGCCCGTCGTCGGACGGGGTGCGGCCTGGGAGCTCGCGACGACGTCCGGCTCACTGCACGAAGTGCGCGGCGCGCTCGCACAGACGAGCCATCGTGTCCGGGAGGTCATGGACAGACGTCGCCGGTCGATCGCTGCGCGTGCGTCCTCGGCCGAGGCGACCCGTACGTCGGCACGAATGGATCGTCCGAAAGAAGTCTTCCTTGTTGTCGCAGGCGTCGCCCTGGGTGGCATCATTCTGTTGGTCTTACTCGGCGTGATCGGATTTTTTCTCGATGGGATCTGGGTGGGCGGCCTGATCTTTCTGGTTATATTTGTCTACGGTGCTATTTGGTTTGGAGTAGGTGTTAAGGAATGGCAGAACGTTAGGGGAACCGGGCGGCGCATCAGGGAAAGTCGAGTTGAGTTCGGACAGTTCGAGCGAGAGATGGCCGCCCACGACCGGAAGGCGGCAAGGTACGAGGGCATCCGATCGTCCGTGGAGGCGTTCCTGAACGAGCCACGGCCGCATCGGACTATCCCGTTCTACGGGTCGGTGGACGTCGATGCAGAGCCACGGATGATCGAGGGAGGCAGGGGGCCCGGCATCGTCATCCCGCCGGCGACATGATCCGGGTAGCTCCGTTGTCATGTCAGCCGGTGGTTCGAGAGCCGAGCCAGGCCTCGACGGCGTCGACGACCCGGGTCGCGTCGGCGAGCGCCGCGGGTGCCTCGTGGTCGGGCACCGGGAGCGTCGAGTAGTCCGCCTGTCCCCGGCTGGAGAACAACGCCGCCAGCAGCCGACCGATCACCGGTTCGAGCCCGCCGTCGTGAACGACGAGCCGGTGGAACGCCGAGATCACCCCGGAGTGCTTCGAGCGCGTCTCGCCGAGGATCAGCAGCGCGGCCTCCGCGGCGTAGAGGGCGGCGTAGTACGAGCGTGAGACGGCCTGGGCCGGAAAGCCCTGGTCGATCAGCACCCGTGCGGCGGCCAACTCCTGCCGGGAGCGTGGTAGGCCCGTCGTCACGCCACGCGCACCGCCTCGGCGCGGGCGCGGATCAACACCGGATCGGTCGGTGCCGCCCACACCGACTCGGCGGTCGGAAGGGCGCTGACGACGACGAACGAACGGTCGAGGTGGCGTCCCAGTACCTCGCGCATCGCCCGCAGCTCGCTCCACGGCTCGACCGGGTCGGCCAGGACGACCACCAGGTCCAGATCGGAGTCCTCGGTGTGGTCGCCCCGCGCGCGGGACCCGAACATGAGGACCTGGCGCAGCCGGTCTCCGTAGAGCTCGGCGAGGTCGGCGGCGACGGCCGTCGCGAGCGGGTCGATCCGCAGCGGCGGGTCGGGATGGGTGGCGCGGGCGCGCTCGGCGTCCTCGGGGCTGACGAGGTCCTCGAACTCCAGCCAGTCCAGCGCGCGCCGTCGAGCGCGGGCGTCGCGGAACCGGAACCACCGCTCCCGCAGGTCCGGGAATTCGAACAACGTGTCCTTGAACCGGTGGAACGCGCCACGGCCGGTGATCGCCCGGTCGAGCAGCTCCGCGGCCCGCCGGTCCGGCACCTCGGCGACGAAATCGGCCATGTCCCGGTACCCGCCACGCGAGTCGCCGGTCTCGATCCGGCGCCAGCCGTTCTCGAACAGCTCCTCGCTCGCCTCGTCGCCGTCGACATCCGGGACGATGGGGCGGATCTCGCCGCTGGTCGGGTGGATCCACCAGGACACGTAGTCGTCCCGGCTGTCCAGGGCGGTGCACAGCTCGTCGAGATCGACCGCGTCGGGATCGAGCATGCGCCGGAGCATATCGGCGGCATCCATGGCCCGCGACCGCTCCGTGACCCTGCGCCACCTGCGCCCGTCGGGTGCAATGCGCGGGTGCAGACACCGTGGGCCCCCGATCTCGGCTCCCTCCGGATGCTCGGCGGCGGCCGGACGGGCGCCCTGCTGGGCCCGGATGCGGCCGTCCTGTGGTGGTGCGGGCCGGACTTCGACGACGCGCCCCTGTGCTGGCAGCTCCTCGACCCCGACGGCGGGGTGGCGCGCTTCCCGGAGCTGACGTCCGTGAGCTGCGATCCGGAACCTGCGGCGGCGAGCAGCGCGACCCTGCTGCGGGACGCGGCCGGGACGGTCGAGGTCTGCGACGGCCTGCTCGGCGGCGACGGCGACGGCGACGGCGACGAAAGCGTGGGCGGGAGCGGGAGTAGCGGTGGGGGCGTCACCCTGGTCCGGCTCGTCGGCCGCCGTCCCGGTGCGGGCCAGGGCGAGGGGGGTGGGGTGCCCCGGTGCGGCACGAGCTGCGGCTCGGCGGGTTCGACGCGCCGCGCGTGACCTGGCGGATCGCCGGGCCGGTGGCGACCGGGGTGCACCGCACCCGCGGGCGTCAGCACCGGGTGCACGTGCACGCCGAGTCGCACGAGGTCCGCGGGGACGCGCTGCTCAGCACGGTGACGCCGGCGCCGGGGGGTCGGGGAGCGATCGGGAGCCCCCCGGACGCCGCCGGGAGCCCCCCGGACGCCGCCGGGAGCCGCCCGGACGTCGCCGCCCTGGTCGAGCGCCTCCGTTCCCGGGACGAGCGAGCGCGGCGACTGCTGGACCGCGCGCGGCCGCCCGGTCCGCACGCGCAGCGCAGCCGCGACGCCCTCGCGGTGCTGCGGGCGTGCACGTACCGCCCCACCGGCGCGGTCGTGGCCGCCCCCACCACGAGCGTCGCGGAGCAACCGGGCGGCCCGGCGCAGTACGACTACCGCTACTGCTGGTTGCGCGATGCCTCGCTCGCGACGGCCGCGGCGGCGTTGCTCGGCCGGCCCGACGAGGCCCGGCGCTACCTGGAGTTCGTCGGCCGCGCCTGGCCGGACGCCGGGATCGTCGACCTCCCGGTGCTCGACGTCCGCGGGGCGCCGGTGCCCGAGGAGCGGGAGGTGTCCGGGGTGTCGGGCTGGGCCGGTTCGCGTCCGGCCAGGGTCGGGAACCGGGCCGGTGAGCAGCGGCAGTTCGACGCCGCGGGCGGTGTCGGTCTACCTGCAGTCGGGTGGGCGGCTGGACCGGTCGACGTGGCGGCTGGTGCGCCGGCTCGCCGACGACGTCGCGGCCCAGAACCTGCACCGGGTGCCCGACAGCAACGGCATCTGGGAGCTCCCCGCGGCCCGACCGCTCGTCGACGGCGAGATCGGGCGGTGGTTGGTCCTGGACCGGGCCGTCTGGGTCGCGCGCGGCTGGCGGCCGTGGGCGCACCGCCGGCACTGGAAGGCCGCCCGCGACACCCTCGGCCGGCGGATCGCGGCGATCGTCGACGAGTCCGCCGAGGGTGCGTTCCTGCCGGTGTCGTTCCTCGCCGTCACCGCGCTGGCCCGGCTGGGCCGGGTCCGGGAGGCGGGCGAGCGTCTCGACGCGATGTGTGCCCGGCTGCCGCGCCTGCTGGCCGAGGAGGTGTGGGTCGGCGAGAGCGGTGTGCTGCCGGACGGGCGCCTGCTCGGCAACGCCCCGCTCGTCTGGAGCCACGCCGAGCTGGCGCGCGCCGCCTACGTCCTGCGGGCCGCGCAGCGGCGGGCCCGCTGGGGTGCCGCCGTCGACGGCGCGTGGCGCCTCGGCCGCTACCTCCGGCTGCGGATGCGGTACGGGCGGTCAGGGCGGTCAGGTTTCGAGGGCCGACAACGAGAACACCGGGTCCATGCACCGCGCAGCCCCGGCCGGGCCTCCCGCCGCGACCATCCGGCCCGCTCCGGGCGGTATCGGGCGCCGCGGTTCACCGGCCGCGGAGGCGGCCTCCGACGCGCTGCGCCGCGGGGGTGGCCCGTTCGTCGCGCAGCGCCGCCGGATGGCGCTGCTGCAGACCGCGGCCACGGCGGCGCTCTCACTCGTCGGGCTCTACCAGTTCGGGTTGCTGAAGTCGGTGCCCGAGCCGCCGCTGCCGGGCCTGGACGCCGACCGGGTCGACGCCTCCGGTGAGGCCTACGCCCTGCTGCGCACCCCGGACAGCGCGCTGCGGATCGTGAACGCGGGGGTGTCGCTGGTGCTGGCCGGGATGGGCGGGTCGCAGCGCCATCGCGACCAGCCTGGATCCCGCTCGCGCTGCTGGCCAAGAGCGCCGTCGACGCGGCTGGCGGGGTGCTGCTCACGGCCGAGCAGCTCACCCGGCACAAGCGGCTGTGCTCGTGGTGCACGGTCACCGCCGCGCTGCTCGTCGCGACCGTGCCCGTCGCGGTGCCCGAGGCGAAGGCGGCGTGGCGCGTCCTGCGCGGTCGCCGCACCCGCCGGGGCGGGCGGTAGCCGTGGCCGGGACGCGCGTCGTCGTCGTGACCGGAGCCAGCGCCGGGGTCGGGCGGGCCGTCGCGCGCGCCTTCGCTGACCGCGGCGACACCGTCGCGCTGCTCGCCCGCGGGCGCGACGGGCTCGACGCCGCGGCGGACGACGTCCGGCGCGCGGGCGGCCGGGCGCTGGTGATCGAGTGTGACGTCGCCGACGCCCTCGCCGTGGACGCTGCGGCGGAGCAGGTCGAGCGGGAGATCGGCCCCATCGAGGTTTGGGTCAACAACGCGATGGAGACCGTCTTCGGCCCGCTGGCGACCGTGTCCGCGCAGGAGTTCGCGCGGGTCACCGACGTGACCTACCTCGGCTCGGTGCACGGCACCATGGCCGCGCTGCGTCACATGCGGCCCCGCGACCGCGGGACGATCGTCCAGGTCGGGTCGGCCCTGGCCTACCGTGGCATCCCGCTGTAGTCGGCCTACTGCGGTGCCAAGCACGCCCTGCGCGGGTTCTACGACGGTGTGCGGGCCGAGCTCGTGCAGGACCGCAGCGCCGTCTGGATCAGCGAGGTCCACATGCCGGGGATGAACACCCCGCAGTTCCGCCTCAGCCGCTCCCACATGAGCCGCAAGGCCCAGCCCGTCGCCCCGATCTACCAGCCCGAGATCGCGGCCCGCGCGGTCGTGTACGCCAGCGAGCACCGGCGCCGCACGATGTGGGTCGGCGCGCCGACGGTAGGCACCGTCCTCGCCGGCGTGCTCGCTCCGCGGCTGATGGACCTGTTCCTCGGCAGGACCAACTACCAGGGCCAGCAGACCGACGAGCCCGAGGAGCGCCGACCGGACTACCTCGCCGCCCCGGTCCCGGGCGACCACGGCGCGCACGGCCCCTTCGACGACGTCGCCCACCCGCGCAGCCTCCAGCTCACCCTGTCCACGCACCGGCCGGCGGTGGCCGCGGTGGGGGTCGGCGCCCTCGTCGCCGCTGTGGGCGTGGCGCGGCGGGCACGGCTGCGCGGCTGAGCCGCCCGATGCGGATCATCGGCGGCCGGACGGGCGGTCGCCGGCCCGCCTCGGGCGCGCAGGCGGATCCGCAGGCGGCCGCGCACGAACCACAGGTGCACGGTCACCAGTCCCACGAGGGCCCAGCCGGCGCGCCGATCGCGGCCGGCGCACGATGCGCCGGCCCAGCCCTCGGCGGGTCCGCAGGTGGAGGACGACCAGCCCTGCCATCGCGAGCCCGGCCGCGACGTGTGCCCAGGTCAGCGGCAAAAGGACGGCGCAGGCAACGATCGCGAGCAGCACCGGCAGGTCGGTGACCAGCGCCGGGGCGAGCCGTGGGCGCCGGGTGGTCGGTTGCCGGAGCGTCATGCCACCCACGGTGGTGCTTCAAGCTGGCTTGAAGTCAAATGGCGGGATGGACCCGGACCTCATCGGAATCGGCGAGGCCGCGCGGCGTCTCGGCCTGCGCACCTCGGCCCTGCGCTACTACGACGAACGCGGGCTGGTCACCCCGCCGACCCGGGTCGCAGGCCGGCGGATGTACGGCCCCGCCGAGCTGCGCCGACTCGCGTTCCTCACCATCGCCCAGCGCCTGGGCATCCCGCTCGACACCGCGGCCGCCGTCCTCGACGCCCCCGGCGCACGCTGGCGATCGACGGTCCGCGACCGGATCGCCGAGCTCGACCGGCTGATCGAGCAGGCCCGCGGGGCCCAGACGTTCCTCACCCATGCCCTCGAATGCCCGACCGAGCACCCTGCCCGGCAGTGCTCGACGATGATCGCCGCGCTCGACCGGCTGCTGTCCGGCATCACCGTCGAGCAGCTCGCGCGGGAGCAGGGCGCCTTGCCGTGAGGGCGCATCGTCGCGATCACCGAGGAGGCGCGGCACGCGCCCCGGCGCCGTCGAGCCACTTCGGGACGGGCGGGGCACACCATCCGCGCATGGCGTCGAGCAGCCTCTCGGGAACCGGGTCGGCCAGCACGAGCCCGCGGTGCGCGGGACGCACGAACCGCTCCGCCACAGCGTGGTCGAGGAAGCCGAGCAGCTGGTCGTAGAACCCGCGGACGTTGAGCAGGCCGGTCGGTTTGGCGTGCAGCCCGAGCTGGGACCAGGTGAGGACCTCGGCGAACTCCTCCAGCGTCCCGAGCCCGCCGGGCAGCGCGACGAAGCCGTCGGCGAGGTCGGCCATCAGGGTCTTGCGCTCGTGCATCGAGTCGACGCGGTGCAGCTCGTCGAGATCGTCGGATGCGGCCTCGACCTCGACCAGGTGCCGCGGGATCACCCCGACGACCTTGCCGCCCGCGGCCCGAGCGGCTCGGGCCAGCGCTCCCATCGTGCCGACGCGAGCACCCCCGTACACGATGGTGAGGCCCTCGGCGGCGAGCAGCCGCCCGACCGACTCCGCCGCCGCCGCGTACGCCGGGCCGCGGCCGGGACTGGAGCCGCAGAACACGCAGATCGCTTCCACACCGGCACCCTGTCAGCGCGGGTTCGAGGCCGGCTTCACGCGCGCTTGATCTCCTGGAGCGACCAGCCGTTGCCGTCCGGATCGGTGAAGAACGCGAACCGTGATCCGGACGTGCCCTCCGGGCCGAGCAGCAGGACCTCGCCGATCGGCACCCCGCGCGACGCCAGGGCTGCGCGGGCGGC
>JBQTJE010000140.1:0-8961 GCA_052387455.1 Pseudonocardia sp. | reverse complement strand
GCCGTCGACCGCGGGCCCGGCGACCACCGGACGCCGACGGCGGCGCCGCGCGACCACCAGGCCCGCTGCCACCAGGGCGGCCGCGACCAGCCACGCCAGGCCGGTGAGCCCGACCGGCAGCAGGTGCAGCACGAAGCCGATCCCCACGATCGCCACCAGGCCGAGGCCGAGCGCCAGCACGCCTCCCTCCAGGCGGGCGATCGGCGTCCTAGCGCGCACCCCGCACCCCCCGCACGTCGTGCAGGACCACGTTGCCGCTGTCGAAGATCCGCGCCGCGCCGGGCACGGTGTCCCACTTGCGCAGCGCCCGCGGGTCGAGCGGCTCGGTGCGCGCGTGCGCGGCGGGGTCGTCGGGGAAGTACTCGCCGCCGGCGGGCAGCGCGCGAGTGAGCCGCAGGTCGGTCTCCAGGTAGTCGATCCGGTCGGCGACGAGCAGCGCCCGGTCCGCGGGTCGCAGCACCGGCGCCTCGTACAGGACCGCCACGCCGCGCAGGGTGCGCAACCGGCCGTAGGTGCCCATCAGCGTGTACTGGGTGTCGTCGGCGGCGATGGCGGCGCCCGCGGGCAGGTGCCGTGCCGCCCACCTCGCCGCGGCCACGCCCTCGGGCTCGATCGAGCTCTCGTACCCGCCGACCAGCGCCTGGCCGGGCAGTCGTTGCCAGTGTGGCGGCCAGCCGCTGGTGATTCCGCCGACCATGGCCAGCGTCGCGAGCAGCGCCACGCCGATCGGCGCGACCCGGGGAGCTCGGCCCGCGCCGCGCGACACCGCGGCGAGCGCGCCGACCGCGCAGACGTAGGCGACCGGCACGAACAGGTAGGTCAGCGCCCGGGCCGCGTGCTCGCCACCCGCTGCGGACAGCACCCGCACCACCGGCACGGCGTAGAACGCCAGCGCACCGCCGATCATCACCAGGGCCCACGGATCGTCGCGGCGGGTGCGCCACAGCTCGCGCACACCGAACGGGATCGCGGCGGCGACGACCGCGAACCCGGCGTAGCTCAGCACCCGGTCGGCGAGCGGGCTGCGCAGCAGACCCCCGTCGCGCGGCCGCTCCCCCGCGAAGGACTGGGCGAGCCCGTCGAGCAGCCCGGACACGACCGGGGTGAGGTAGCCGAACGTGATCGGCGCGACGAGCGCGGTCCAGCCGACGACGAACGCCGCGGTGCCGGCCGCGAGCGCCAGGATGCGGCGCGCGTCGCGGCCCCTGCGGACGGCCAGGAACGCCGCACCGCAGCCGGTGAGCGCCACGACCAGCACGTAGCTGGTGACGTGGTGGGTGACGACGGTGGCCGCGGCCAGGGTGGCGGCCACCGGCCACCACACGCGCGCCCGCCCGTCGCCGGTGGCCCGCCACACCGCGTACACGGCGAGCACGGCGAACCCGAGCGCGAGCCCCGTGTACGCGAACGCCGCCAGCAGCGACTTGTAGTAGTAGGCGACGGTGTAGAGCACGCTGCCCAGCGCGGCCACCCGCCACGAACCGCTGATCCCGCGCAGCAGCAGGTACAGCGCACCGGTGAACAGCGCCCGGGCCGCGAGGCCCACCACGAGGCCAGCGCCGAACACCGACAGGCCGGTCGTGGACACCAAGGCCGCCGTGACGATCTCCAGCGCCGGGTACGACGGGCTGACCGGGAGGCTGAAGTTGGGTGTGAACAGCTCCCCGGTCGTCACGATGTCCTGGGCCGTGCGCCAGTGCTGGAGGGCGTCGTTGAACCGGAACTCGCGCGGGCTGTAGAGATGGTTGAGCGCGAAGTAGACCAGCGCCAGGGCGGCGACCGAGCCCGCCGCCTCCCGCTCGCCCAGCCGCGGCGCGAGCAGCCGCACCACCACCGGCACGAACATCACCAGCTGGCCCACCCAGAACAGCAGCTCCGCGCCCGCGATCCCGGCTCGCCCGCCGGCGTACGCCAGCGATACGAGCAGCAGACCCGCCCCCAGCGCGACGCCGGTCTCGGGCAGTCGCCCCCAGCGATGCCGCGGCGGTGCGGTGGGGACCGTGGCCGGGTCCCGGTCGACCTCGGCGGCCGTCACCGCGGGCGTCGCCCCGCGGGCAGCGGAACCCCGCTCGCGGTGGCGCCCGTGACGGCGGCCGGGCCGTGGCGCCGCGCCGCCTGCCAGATCAGCCGCTTGGTCTCGTGCACCAGCCGCTCCCCCGCGCCGGCCGGGCCGGTGCGCAGCAGCCGCTGCAGCCCGGCGACGTCCGTCCCGGCGTCGACGGTGAGCCGGGACAGCCCGAACGCGTCCTCGCCCGCGGTGCTGACCCGGTCGCGCACCGCGCACGCCGAGCGGTAGCCAGCGCGCGCAACGGCGGCGCGCACAGCGCGGCTGTGATAGCCGAACGGGTAGGCGAACGAGTCGACCGACCGGCCCAGCAGTTCCTCCAGCTCGGCCTTGGGCCCGGCCAGCTCGACGGCGACGCCCCGGGTGGCGAGGTTGTCCAGCTGCGGGTGGGTCCGGGTGTGCGCGCCGATCTCCACGCCCGCGGCGGCGACCTCGACGACCTGGGACCGGGACAGGATCGGCCGCTCGCCCTCGCCCTCGGCCACGAGCCACCCGCTCGTGCCCCCGAGGTAGCCGGTGACGACGTACAGCGTGGCGGTGAGGGCGTGGCGGGCCAGCGCGGGCAGCGCGACGTCGTGGAAGTCGGCGAACCCGTCGTCGAAGGTGAGCACGACGGGTCGCGGGGGCAGCGCCGTCCCGGCCGCCCGGTGCGCCACGAGCTCGCTCACGGTGAGCGCGTTGTGGCCGGCGTCGCGCAGGTGGGCCAGGTGCTCGGCGAACAGTCCCGGGTCGACGGCGAACCGGCGGAACGCGGCCGAGGTCGACGACCCGATGCTGTGGTACATCAGGATCGGCACGCTGGTCTTCAGCGCGGTCGTCGTCGGCACGGTGGTCACGTCAGCTCCCCGCTGTCGACGGCCGCGGCGATCCGGGCCTGCACCCGGCGCTGCACCCGGCGGCTGCGCAGGTAGGCGGCCGGTCCGCGCAGCATGCCGCGGCGCTGGATCCGGTCGAGCTCGCGGGGGTAGTCCGCGCGCATCGTCGCGGTGCGCGCGGTGGCCCCGCCCAGCAGGTCGGTCACCGCCCGCGGGGCGAGCGCGGCGAGCCGGACCAGCGCGCGGGGGTCGCGCAGCACAGCGTGGGTGTAGAAGGCGCCGATGCCCACGCCGTAGCCGTGCAGCTGGCGGGCGATCCCGGCCGGGTCGGCGTGGTGGTGGTGGCGCACGAGCGCGGAGGGCTGGTAGGCCAGCGTGTGCCCGGCGAGCATGATGTCGCAGATCAGGGCGGTGTCCTCCGAGCCGCGGGCGGGCGTGCCCGAGCCCAGCGCGACGTCGAAGCCGCCGAGCTGCGCCAGCGTCGCCCGGTGCACGGCCAGGTTGCCGGTCGCCCCGAACGGCGGCAGCGGGTAGAGCGGGTGCTGCACGGCGTGCGACGCGCGGTCGAACAGGGCGGGGGTGAAGCCGCGGCCCTTGCTGTGCCCGCCGAACTGCTCGAACCAGTCCTGGGCGCGGGTGTCCAGCGCCGCGGGCAGGATCAGGCCCGCCACGGCACGCACGTCCGGGCGCGACGCGAACGCCCTGGCGATCTCGGCGAGCCAGTGCGGGTCGGCGACCTCGTCGTCGTCGATGTAGGCGACGACGGGGTGGCGGGCGGCTCGCCAGCCGCAGTTGCGGGCCCACGCGATGCCGGGGCGCGGCTCCACGACCCGGCGGACCCCGGGCCGGTCCGCGACCAGCTGCGCGACCCGTGCCGAGGTAGGTGCGTTGTCGACGACGACGACCTCGAACTCGGGGTACTCCTGGCGGGCCAGCGAGTCCAGGCACGCGACGATCGCGTCGTCGGGGTCGCGGGTGCACAGGACCACGCTGATCGGCGGGGACTGCGCCAGCGCCGCCGCCCGCTCGCGGCGATGGCGGGTCGGCCGGGCCGAGGTGAGGCCCGCGATCGGTAGCCCGTCCGGCGCCGGGGTGCCCGCCTCGGTGGCGCGGGTGGTGATCGCGCGGCCGAACCGCGCCCAGATCCGGGTGGCGAGGCTCGTGGCCGGGCAGTCGCCGTCGAGCGGCACCTCGAGAATGCCCAGCGGTTCGGTGTCCATCCGCACGAGCACGTCGGCGCGGCCGTACCGGCGCCCGTCGGGGCCGGTCGCCGCTATCTCCGGCAACGCCTCGACGACGTCGACGTCGATCAGCAGCACCGGGCGGAACGGTGCGGCTGCGGGCTCGTGCGGTGCGGCCTCGTGCGGTGCGGGCTCGTGCGGTACGGGTCGGGGTGCAGCGGATGCCCGCCCGGGCACGCGGCGGGCCGCGGCGGTGCCCACGAGCAGCCCCGCGGCCGCGGCAGCGGTACCGGCGACGATCGCGCCGGCGCGGGCGAGCGCGGCCACGTCGCGCCGCACCGCGGCCGATCGCAGCTCCCGCACGGTGCCCGCGCCGAGGGTGCGCAGGTGAGCACGCTCGGCCGAGGTGGCACGCCCGGCGCCGACGAGCCCGCCGAGGTCGGCCTTGCCGAGCCCCTCGGCGTAGCAGCGGGTCAGGAAGAACCGCGGCGTGGCCCGCGCGGGCGGGACCTTGTGGCCGACCATCGCGGCCGGCTCGAACAGCCACATGCCGTCGGGGAAGGCGCGCGCGGCCCGGATGCAGAACTCGGTGTCCTCGGGGCGTGACCGGTCGCCCGCCTTGCCGAAGCCGGCGCGGAACCCGCCGACGGCGCGGCAGACCTCGCGGCGCACGACCATGTTGCCCGACCACACGTTGCGCACGGGCGCCGCGCGCTCGGGCAGGCCGCGGTAGCTCGCGCCGACGGCCCAGAGGAACTCCTCGGGGAACCACCGCGGCCGCGTGCCCGACCACAACGGCGTCAGCGTGCCCCCCAGCCCGATCACGGCCGGGTCGGCGAACCGCGGCACCGCATGGTGCAGCCAGTCCGGCGCGGCGACGGCGTCGTCGTCGAGGAAGGCCACCAGGTCGGTCGTCGCCAGGTCGATCCCGGTGTTGCGCGCCCCGGAGGCGCCGCGCGGGCCGCCGTTGGGCACGATCGTGACCCCCGGGAACGCCCGGCGGGCCCGGTCGAGCAGTTCCGGATCGTGGTCGATCACGACGACGGTGTGCTCGGCGGGGAGCGTCTGGGCCCGCACCGAGGCGACGGCCTCGGTAAGGTCGTCGAAGCGCCGCATCGAGTGCGAGCAGATGACCACCGAGGTGGTCGGCGTCGGAGCCGCGGCGGCGGTCATGCCGGGTCCGGGCACGCGGCCGGCCCGGTGTCGGCTGCCGCGCGCAACCGGACGGGCGGGGCAGGCAGGGCGGGCGGGGCCATCCGCCGCTGCACACTCGCCCGGCGGTACTCGGCGAGCAGCGTGCGCAGCACCCGGAAGCCGTCGGCGACCGTGCGCAGGTTGGTCGAGCCGTGGATGCGCCGCCGCTCCACGCTGGGCACCTCGGTGATCCGCAGACCGGCCGCCGCGACCCGGCAGTTGATCAGGGTCTCGATCTCGAACCCGTCGCCCCACAGCAACCGCGGGGACGCCCCGTCGACAGCTCCGGGCTCCGCGGTCGCGGGCAGCCGCAGGGCCGGGACCACGTCACGCCACAGGGCGTTGTAGCCGTAGCACAGGTCGGTGAACCGGGTACCGAAGAGCAGGTTGGCGACCGCGTTGAGCCCGGCGTTGCCGACCCGGCGCACGCCGGTGATGTCCTCGCTGCCGCCGCGCACCGGCCCGCGGCGGTGGAACCGGCTGCCCTTGGCGAAGTCCGCTCCCGACTGCAACGCCGCCACGAACCGCGGGATCTCCGCCGGGTCGGCCGAGCCGTCGGCGTCGAACATCACGATGATGTCGCCGGTGGCGGCCCGGAAACCGCAGGCCAGGGCGTTGCCCTTGCCGCGGCGGTCCTGTCGCAGCACCACCGCGTCGGGTCGCACCCGCCGCGCGGTGGCGACGGTGTCGTCGGCCGAGTGCCCGTCCACGACGATGACCTCGTGCACGGGCGGGAGGGCCGGCAGCACCTCCTCCAGGTTGCGGGCCTCGTTGCGGGCGGGGACGACGATCGACACTCGTGGACGGGGAGCTCTGCTGGTGGACGTCATGACTTCTCCGGACTAGTCCGAACGGCCGTGTAGACGTACGCCCGAACGGCGTAGCCAAGATCAGCCTAGGACACATCCGGGGCACCCGCGGCCTGGGTCGGGGGTGACGATCGTCGCCCCGGACGGCCGGCGGGCGTGCCGCCGTGCGGGTGCCGACGTCCGGTCCGGCCTGTGCGACCGACTGCACATGCAGGTGCGCGAACTGTCCATCCAGGGGTTGCTCACGCACCTGTACGTCCCGCCGGGCCTGCTCCACGGGTTCCAGGCGCTGACCGACGCGGCGGACGTGTGCTAGCGCATCGACCGCCCGCACGATCCGGTCGACGATCTCGCCGTGCGGTACGACGACCCGACCTCGGAATCGGCCGGCGCATGGCCGCCCCGCACGCAGCGCGTGCCGTCCCCGACCGACCGCTGGTCGTCCATCTCGGACACCGTAGGCGCCCGGGACGCGCGGCGCTGTAACGATGCACCTGGCCGGGACGAGCAGCACTACGACCGACACGGGCGGCGGACCCGGACGACCCGTCCGGGCACCGCGCCTCCGGGGGTGACTGAATGACGATCGCCGACACCCGGCATCCGAGCCCGGCCCGGGCGAGCACGCGGCCGACCGACCAGCGCGCGCCGGCGACCCGGCTCGCGGCGCTGTTCGACGTCGCGACCGTCTCCCCGCTGCCCGGACCCGAGGACTCCGGCGTGCTCACGGCGTTCGGCCAGATCGACGGCGCGGACGTCGTCGCCTTCTGCACCGACGCGACCCGCTCCGGCGGGGCGCTGGGCGCGGCCGGCTGCGCCCGGATCGCCGACGCGATCGACACCGCCGTGCAGGTGGGCGTCCCGGTCGTCGGCGTCTGGCACTCCGGGGGCGCCCGGATCGGCGAGGGCGTCGAGGCGCTCGACGGCGTCGGTCGGGTGTTCGCGGCGATCGTGCGGGCCTCCGGGCAGGTGCCGCAGGTCTCCGTCGTGCTCGGACCAGCCGCCGGTGGGGCGGCGTACGGACCGGCGCTCACCGATGTCGTCGTGATGGGCCCGCAGGCCCGCATCTTCGTCACCGGCCCCGACGTGATCCGCACCGTGACCGGCGAGGAGATCGACCAGGAGTCGCTCGGCGGCCCGCAGGCGCACGGCAACCGCTCCGGGGTCGCACACGTCGTCACCCGGTCGGACCCCGAGGCGCTCGCCACCGCCCGCACGGTGACCGGGCTGCTCGCCCGGCGCGGCACCTGGAACCCGGCGGTGGCCGCCGCCCCCGTCGACCTGCGCTCCTACCTGCCCGCCCGCAGCCGGGAGGCCTACGACGTCGGCCCGCTCGTCCGGGCCATCGCCGATCCCGGCTCGTTCGTCGAGCTCCAGCCCGGCTGGGCCCGCAACCTCGTCATCGGCCTGGGCCGGCTCGGCGGGCGCTCCATCGGGGTGATCGCCAACAACCCCGGCTGGCTGGCGGGCTGCCTCGACGCCCAGTCGGCGGAGAAGGCCTCCCGGTTCGTCCGGATGTGCGACGCCTTCGGGATCCCGCTGGTCGTGGTCGTGGACGTGCCCGGGTACCTGCCCGGCGTCAGCCAGGAGTGGGAAGGCATCGTCCGGCGCGGTGCGAAGTTGCTGCACGCGTTCGCCGATGCCACCGTCGCCCGGGTCACGCTGGTCACCCACAAGGCGTTCGGCGGCGCCTACATCGCGATGAACTCCCGCTCGTTGGGTGCCGACGCGGTGTTTGCCTGGCCCGAGGCCGACGTGGCCGTGATGGGTGCGCGGGCGGCGGTGGAGATCCTGCACCGGCGCGAGCTGGCCGCGGCTGCACCCGCCGACCGGGAGACGTTGCTCGCCCGGCTCGCCGACGAGCACGAGCGCACGGTCGGCGGGGTGGAGCGTGCCGTCGGGATCGGCGTGGTCGACGCCGTCATCGATCCGCATACGACGCGGCTGACGCTGCTCGAAGCCCTCGCCGCGGCCCCGGAGCGCCGCGGGAACATCCGCAACATCCCGCTCTGAACTCCGGCGCGGGGAGGCCGTTGCCGCGCCGGCCCCGCCGGTGACCCGGGCGGGGGCCGCCCCGTCACCGGGGCGTGAGCACCACCGTGAGCCGATCCGCCCGGTGCGTGAGGTTGCGCCGCAGCACCCGGCTGTCGAGCCCGGCCGCGGCAGCGGCCTGCATGAACCCGTCCGCCGTCCACCGCTGCAGGTCGGCGGACCCGCGGGAGCGCCGGTAGCGGCGGGCCTCGGCGATCCCGTCGACGACGGCGCGGCGCAGGAAACCGTGTCGGGCGGCGAAGCGCAGCATCCCGGCGAGTTCGCCGAGCGCGGAGCCGTCCGGCGTCGGGATGTCGGAGACCACGATGCGGCCCTGCGGGGCCAGCAGCGTGCCCCATCGGTCCAGCCAGGTGCCCAGATCGTCCGGGGTCATGTACTGCACGACGCTGTTGGCGAGCACGAGGTCGTAGGTCCCGGAAGCGTCCGGCGGCACCGGCCCGGACAGGTCCAGCGGGCCGACGTCCGCGAGCCCGGCGGTGCGGGCCGCCGTGGCCTCCCGCATCCCGGCCGCGGCGTCCCAGTACGACACGTGCGCCACCGACGGGGCGAGCAGGGCGACGAGGTGCCCGAACCCGCAGCCGAAGTCCAGCACCCGGTCGGTCGCCCGGGGCGCGACGGCGGCCCGCAGCCGGGCCACGTGGTCGCGGGCCTCCACGACGAAGATGTGCCGGTGCTCGATCCCGTCCCAGTAGTCGGCCCAGTTGTGGACGACGGGGTCGGTGCTGATGGCTCTACCTTCCCTTCGCACGGTGGATCCCGGCAGGGAGCGCTTTTGGTGCTTGTCCCTTGAGGACTGTCATGAGACGGCGCCCCTGCCGGGCTCCGGTGAAGGCTTGACGTCCAGG
>JBQTJE010000139.1:0-14221 GCA_052387455.1 Pseudonocardia sp. | reverse complement strand
TCGGCCCGGCCTCCCCCCCCCCCCCCCCGGGCCGGCGCCGCGCCCCGGGCGGGGCGGGGGCCCGCCGCGACCGGATCGGCGCGGCCGGGATGCGCGGGGTCGGTCGGCAACCGCCCTCTCGGCGGATGGTCGACATCGGGCCGGCCGGGCATGCTGCTGCGTCGTGGCGACCTACGACTACGATCTTGCGATCATCGGCGGCGGCTCCGCCGGGCTGACCGCGGCCAAGGTGGGGCGGTTCTTCGCCAAACGCACCGCGATCGTCGACAAGGACCGCCTCGGCGGGGACTGCCTGCACTACGGCTGTGTCCCCAGCAAGGCGCTGATCAAGGCCAGCCGGGTGGCGCACGAGGCGCGGACGGCGGAGCGCTGGGGGCTTCGCTGCGAGCTGGGCGAGGTGTCGCTGGCCGCGGTGAACGCCACCGTGCAGAAGGCGATCGCCGAGATCGGCGCGCTCGACTCCCCGGAGGAGCTGGCCGAGATCGGGGTGGACGTGCTGCTCGGCGGCGCCCGCTTCGTCGACGACCACACGCTGCAGGTCGGCGAGCGGCGGATCACCGCGCGCTACGTCCTCATCGCGTCGGGCAGCGGCCCCGCGGTGCCGGACGTGCCCGGGCTCGCCGAGGCCGGCTACCTCACCAACGAGGACGTCTTCGACCTCCAGGACCTGCCGGCCCGGCTGGTGGTGCTCGGCGGCGGGCCGATCGGGGCGGAGCTGGCCCAGGCGTTCGCCCGGCTCGGCTCGAAGGTCACGGTGCTCCAGCGCGGCGAGCACCTCATCCCCCGTGACGACCCGGACATGATCGACCTGCTGGAGCGCCGTTTCGCCGAGGAGGGGATCGACGTCCGCTTCGGGGCCGACGTCACCGCCGCCCGCCGCGACGGCGCGGACGTGGTGCTCACCGTGAGCGGCGCGGAGGTGCGCACCGACGCCGTGCTGGTCGCCGTCGGCCGCAACATCGACGCCACCGGCCTCGGGCTCGACGCCGCCGGGGTGAAGACCGGCCGGCGCGGCGAGGTGCTCGTCGACGAGTACCTGCGCACCTCGGTGCCGCACATCCTCGCGGTCGGCGACGTCGTCGGCGGGCCGCAGTTCACCCACTACGCCGGCTACCAGGCCGCGCACGCCGTCCGCAACATCTTCGTGCCGGTCGCGGCGAAGTTCGACGCCGGCAACCTGCCGTGGGTGACCTTCACCGATCCCGAGATCGCGCACGTCGGCATGACCGAGCCCGAGGCGGTCGCGGCGGGCGTGGAGTTCAAGGTGGTGCGCTTCCCCTTCACCCGCAACGAGCGCGCCGTCACCGACGGGGAGTCCTACGGCCTGATCAAGATGCTGATCAACGACAAGCGGCGATTGGTGGGCGCGCACATCGCCGGGTACGCCGCGGGCGAGCTGATCAACGAGTTGACGCTGGCGATGAACAACGACCTGTCCGTGGACGCCGTGCTCGGCTCGATCCACGCCTACCCGACGTACTCGCTGGGCATGCAGATCGCGCTGTACGACCACGTGCTCACCGAGGACCCGTCCCGCGGCGCCCGCCTGGGCCGGTTCCTCGCCCGCCTGCGGTGACCCGCGAGTCGGGGCGTGCGGCTGCGCGAGTCGGGATCCTCAGCGGGTGGCGCGCTTGCGCGGGGCCCAGGCCGTGAAGCCTGCGGCGCGCGCCTCCTCGGGCGTGCGGAACCAGACCTCGGCCTTCGTGCGCTTGTAGTACGGGCTGCTCGGCAGGTGGAACAGCATCGAGCCGGCGTTGCCCTTGATCGTGTAGTCGGGGCCGGGCGCGGAGCCGTCGGGCAGCGACGGCGTGCCGCCCGGGGCGGGCTCGTGCGGGACGGCGGCGGTGGCCGCGGGGGTGAGCAGCGGCTGCGGCGCGGTGTCGGGCGCGGCGTCCTGTTCGGGTTCGGCGTCGGGCGCGGGTCCGGGCGGAGCCGGCGGCGGGGCTGCCGGCTGCGACGCGGGGGCTGCCGATCGCGACGCGGGGGCTGCCGGTCGCGCTGAGGGGGACGCCGGTCGCGCCACGGGGGACGCAACCGGGCTGACCGGCACCAGGTCGCGGTGCGGCAGCTCGAGGACGTCCGCATCACCCGACGGGCGCCGCGACCGCAGGTACCACCCCGCACCGACCACTGCGACCAGCAGCAACCGGAGCCGGCGCCGCCGCCGTCGCACCTGCGGGTCCTTCGCCATCGTGCACCCCTTCCGCGCGGGAGGCATCGACCTTATCTCCGCGCTGCCTTGACCAGCTCGTAACCCTCCAGGGCGATCTTCCGCTCCGCCGAGTGGTCGACGATCGGGGGCGGGTAGCCCGGCGGCGGCCCGCCGGGCAGCTTCCACGGCTGGTGCACCGCCCGGCCCGCGATGCCGCGCAGCTCGGGTACGAACGTACGCACGTACGCGCCGTCGGGGTCGAACTTCTCGCCCTGCGTGACCGGGTTGAACACCCGGAAGTACGGCGACGCGTCGGTGCCGCTGCCGGCCGTCCACTGCCAGCCGTGCTGGTTGGAGGCGAGGTCGCCGTCGACGAGCAACCGCATGAAGTGCCGCGCCCCCCACCACCACGGCAGGTGCAGGTCCTTCACCAGGAAGCTGGCGACGATCATGCGGACCCGGTTGTGCATCCACGCCTGCGCGCGCAGCTGCCGCATCCCGGCGTCGACGATCGGGTAGCCGGTCCGGCCGTCGCGCCACGCCTCGAACAGGCGATCGGCCTCCGGGCCGGACGCCGCCGGGAGGGCGTCGAAGGCCGGGTCGTAGTTCGCGCGGGCGGAGTCGGGCCGCCGGTGCAGGACGTCGGCGTAGAACTCGCGCCAGCAGAGCTCGGAGCGGTAGGTCTCGGCGGACCCCCCGTGGTGCGCCGCGAGGTCGGCGAGCATCGTCCGCGGGTGGATGAGGCCGTACTTGAGGTAGGGCGACATCCGCGACGTGCCGGCGCGGTCGGGGCGGTCGCGGTCGTCGGCGTAGCTCGCGGCCGCCGAGGGAGCGTCGGCACTGCCGAGGAAGGCCTGCCAGCGGGCGTGCGCGGCCCGCTCCCCGGCCTCGGGCAGCGTGGCGTCGACGGCCTCGTCGTCGGGGATCCGCACGGCCCGCGGACCGCCGTCCTTCGCCGCCGGGTCGATCCAGTCGACGGTGTCGGCGTCGGTCGCGGCGGGCCCGCGCCACCCGTGCCGGATCCACGCCCGGCGGAACGGGGTGAACACCTTGAACGGCTTGCCGTCGTCCTTGCGCACCCGCCCGGGCGCGACCGCGTACGGCGACCCGGTGCGGACCAGCGCGCGATCGTCCCGCGCGAGCGCCTGCTCGACGGCCTCGTCGCGGCGGGCGCCGTAGGGGCCGAAGTCGGCGGCGACGTGCACGCTCCCGGCGTCGACGGCAGCGGCGATCCGCGGGACGGCATCGACCGGGTCGCCCCGCACGACCAGCAGCCGCCCGCCGAGCGCGGCGTCGAGCTCGCGCAGGTTGCGGTGCAGGAAGGTGCGCCGGGCCGGGCCGGACGGCGCGAGCAACCGGTCGTCGAGGACGAACAACGCCAGCGCCGGACCCTCCGCCGCGAGGAACGTCGGCTGGTCGCGCACGCGCAGGTCGCGCCGGAACCAGACGACCGCGTTCATGCGGGCCGACGCTAGCCGACCTGTGGTCGCGCGGCTCGGTCAGTCACCGCCCAGCACCGTGGTGAGCGCCGAGATCGGCGGGGCGAAGAAGTAGCCGCCGCCCGTCGGGATGACGAAGTCGCGCTCGACGGCGATCCTGACGGGCGGGTCGGCCGTGGGCACCTCGATGTAGCGCTCCCGCTCGCCGCGGGTGTCGCGCTGCCCGATGACCGGGTCGTGCCCGCCCGGGTTCGGCTGCAACGGCGAGTTGGCCCAGCGACGGGTCAGGAACTCGAACTGGTCCTCGATGGTCGCGCCGTAGCAGAGGAACATGAGGCCGCGGTCCTCGCCGGTGCGGCACGGGGACTCGTCAGGATCGGGGACAATCGCCGGCCCGAACGGGATGCCGCGGCGCAGGATCATGCGCGCCAGGCTGTCCTGCGGCTTGCCCATCTCGGTGGCTGCGTCCCGCGGGTTCGTCTTGCGGATGTGCGCGAAGTGCGGGCAGACCGTGCCGAGGACGTCGCCGGCGGCCTGGGGGTGGTGGTCGCCGGCGTAGCCCTTGATCGGTCGCAGGGTGACCGGACGGGTGGGGTCCTCGAACAGGAAGTGGTTGTTGGCGTACCGGTCGGCGGCCAGGTCGCGGTCGTCCGCCGTCGCCGCCCGCATGAGCGGCGCACCGCTGGGCCAGCGTCCGACCAGCAACGATGCCAGGTGCACGGGATCGATGCCGGCGCGTGCGGCCGCCTCCGCCGCGAAGTCCCAGAACGCGTCGACGTCCTGACGCAGCCGCCGGCACACCAGGTACGAGCCCAGGGCCGCCCACTCGGGGAACGTCCCCTCCGCCGGCGACGCGGCGGCCAGGAGGTCGTCGGGCTGCTGGCGGGGCTCGCCGAGCAGGAACTGCCCCGGCCAGACGAGCACCTGGCCGGGCAGGCCGAACAGGTCGGGCCGGATGTCGCCCGGGTCGGCCCCCGACGTCTCCAGGTGCCGCCGGGTGATCGGCGCGTCACCCTTGTCGGGCAGCCGGCCGCGCACGCCGGGCTGCGAGATCCCGTCCTTGAAGCCGAAGTGCTCGTGCCCGCCCAGTGGTTCGGGCAGGGTGGCGGCCCGCTGCTCGAACAGCAGCTCGAGGTCGCCCGACCGGGTCAGGATGGCGGCGACCTTCTCCTCCAGATGGTCGGGACGGTCGGCGGCGACGACGACGAGGACGTCCGCCTCGTTGTGCGGGCCGCCGACCAGCCACCGGTCGCGGTGCCCCGGGTGCTCCGGGGACGTCGGATCGCCGAGGTAGGTCGACCGGACCGCCAAGCCCTGCCGGAAGCTCTCCTCGCCGAACACGCCCGCCCGCGCACCCGCGAGCGTGCCGATCGCGGAGTGCGAGAACGCGATGTTCACCCACGTGGCGGTGAGGTCGGGCACCTCCCGGACGCCCTCGGCGAGGCGGCGCGCCCGGTACTCGACGACGAAGTCGAGCGCCTCGTCCATCGTCGTGATCTCGTCGGCGATGTCGGCGACCCATCGGCGCGCCCGGGCCCGGTCCCGGATGGCGAAGAACAGGAAGTGCTGGAAGTCCTTGTTGAAGCCCGGGACGATGTTGCCCTGGATGTCGGCGCGCTTCGCGGCGTCGAATGCAGGCTCGGCCGACAGATCCGCCGCGCGCCCGTTCGCACCCGCGTCGATCCCGCCCGGCCGCGCCGGCTCGGCGGTGGCGATGCGGCGCAGGGCGTCGCGGGCATTGCTCGTCGGGCCGCTCACGGCCGGCTCCCCAGCACGTCGACGCGGATCACGGAGTGCACGTGCTCGGCGACCTGAGCCCCGTACTCGACCGGCCGCCCGCCGATGCGGATGTCCCCCACGACGAAGCCCTCGCCCTCGGGCACCTCGTACTCCAGCCGCAACGCCGTCTCGGGGGTGCCGCGGGTGACGCGCCAGTAGTCGTCGACGGGCGACCCGTCCGGTTTCGTGAAGCCGGTGTCGTCCCAGCCCTCGATGTAGAGGCCGATCGGGTCGTGCGGCGCGACGTCGAAGCCGGCGCGGGCGACGGCGCCGACGTCGAGGTCGGTGTAGTCGTCGACGGCGTGCGCCGACCCGGCTGCGGCGTTCGCATAGTTGTCGATCGTCGCGTTGACCGTGCCGCCCTGGCACAGGCCGAGGATCTGCACGAGCCGGTTGCCCGGTGACTCCCCGATGAGATGCATGATGCCGTCACAGGTGTTCCACCGGTTGCGGGTGTTGTAGATCTCGAATCCGCCGCCGGCGTCGAAGTACAGGTCCGACCTGCGGACTTCCGGGCTGACATGCCGCTGGTACAGCTTTACCACCGTGTCGGGGAACGTCTCCCCGAGCAGTTGCCAGTACTCGATCGACTCCGTGGTGAACGCGACCTTGACGATCTTCTTGTCGCTTCCGCGGCGGGTGGCGTGCCACTCGACGTACTCGGGTTGCTTGTTCACCCGGTCGTTGTCGCAGGCCCGGAACGCCTCGGCGCGGTCGTCGCGGTTCCACACCATCAGCGACGCCCGCGACATCCCGATCCACGACAGCGTGCGGGTCCCGACGACCGGCCCGTCGACCACGCGGGGATCCACCCACGCACCGAGCTGCTCGGGCGGGACCGTCGGAGCGGGCATCGCGGGCGGCGGCTCACCGGGCAGGCGCCCGTCAGGGGGGCCGGGATCCGGTCCGTCCGGTACCGCGGGACCGACGTCCACCGGCAGCCCGTCGGGCCCGTCCGGCTCCGGGAAGCCGGGGCCGGGCTCGCCGCCGACGAACTGGGCGAGGGCCGCGACCTCGTCGTTCCACCGCTCGTAGAACGTCCTGCCGTCAGCCAACGGCTCGACCGGCGCGTCGGTGAGCCGCGCAGGCGTGTCGAACTTCTCGATCAGCGGCATCGCCGCACCCCCCAGGCCGGACGTGCACGCGGGCCCCCCGGCCCGGCTCCGCGCAGGCTAGCGCCGATCCGACCGATGGCCGTACATCTTTGACGACGGACGGCCTGCCTCGCTCGGATCGGCACGTGGCGCGACCGGTCAGGCCCGCTCCGACGCGCCGATCACCGGCTCGCAGTACTCGGGTAGGCCGGCGAACCAGATCGCGTCCGGGTCGTCCTGCAGCAGCCACGGCGGGCGCTGGTGCTCCTGGTCGCCCTGACCGCCGGCGCCCGCGCCCGCCATGGGGAATCCGCCAAACCCCCCGGCCGGGCGGGCGCCGGCGGTCGCGGTGGGTGCTCCGGCGGGCGGCTGCACGCCCCGGGTGGCCGGGCCGCCGCCGTCGACGGCCGGGGTGCGGCCGCCGCCCGGGCCGCCGCCGTCGAGCCCGGGGACGCGACCGCCGCGGTCCGGCAGAGATCCGCCGCCCGGGCCCCGTCCGGGTGTGGCGCCACCGGACGCGCCGCCGGGCAGCGGTCGCCCGCCCGACGTCCAGGGTTGACCGGGACGCCAGCCGGTCGTCGGCGCCTGCGGATCGACCCGCCCGGCCGGCGGTCCCGCGGGCGGTACGGGTCGCCCACCCGACGGGCGCGGCGGCACCGGGGGCGGCCCGCCGGGCACGGAGCCAGCGGGCGGGGCGACGACGCCCGGACGTCGCGGTACCGCCGTTCCCGGTGCGACCGCCGTACCCGGTCCGGTCTCGCCGACCGGGGCCCCGCCCGCGCCACCGATCGGTGGTGCCCCGGCGGCGCCACCGGGCCCGACGGGCGACGGTGTGGCACCCGGAGCGACCGCCACCCCACCAGCCGGCGCCGTCCCGACTCCCGCCCCGGCCGGCGGTGTCGCCAGCCCGGCGTCCACGGCCAGCGAGGGCGGCGGCTCGTAGGGCTGGAAGGCCGCGACGTACTGGGTGTTGGTGACAATCTCGTAGGCCTGCGCGGCCTCGCGCACTCCGGCGACCCGGTTGTTGAACCCGGGCACGGCGCGGGGATCGTGCGGGTCGGGGATCTCGGCGGCCTCGGCGATCGTGTTGCGGGCGGTGGACACCGCCTCGCCCTGGTCGACCAGCGCCAACATCGCTTCGATCGCCTGGCTCTGCCCGGACATCCCGTTGGCGTCCAGCCGGTCGAGGTGCGCGGCGAGTGCCCCGGCCGCCGCTCCCCGCTGCGCCTCGCCCAGGCGCCGGGCGGCGACCGCCAGCCGGGCCCGGGCGGCGTCCACGGCGTCGGCGACGTCGCGGTGGTGCGCGGCGCCGTCGTGCACCGGGCCGCTGGTCAGGGCCTGGGCCATCGCGGCCAGCTCGGTGCGCGGCCAGGTCTGGAACGGCGTGCTGGTCGTCGGGTAGGACATCGGGGCCTCCACGCTCACGGCCGGGCGGCCAGGTTGGCGATGATCAGCTCGGCCATCCGCACCGCGGGGCCGCAGGGGTCGGGCAGCACGCGGCCGTCGGCGTAGGCGTTGATGCCGACGATCTGGTAGTCGGCGATGGCAAGGGCGAGATCGCACTCGTTCGGCACATAGTCGGACCGGATCGCCGGGTGGCCGGCGACCTGCCGGATCTCGAACACCACGGCGTTGCCCCGCAGCCGCCAGAAGTCGGGCAGCTTGGCCGCGTTCGGATCGGTGATGAGGTCGATGCCCGCGCTGGTCGATCCGTCCCGCAGCTGCCAGGAGCACCCCGGGCCGTACCGGCCGGGGTTCGGCTCGGCGGAGCCGGGATCCAGCCCGGACCCGCGCAGCTGCTCAGGGGTGAGCAACGCGCACGGATCCAGGCCGCGGGCGTCCAACGGGTCGCGCACCCGCAGCTCGGCCGGCACCTCCGGGGTGAACCGCTCCTCAATCGTGGGCACCCCCGGCCGCAGCGGCGGGTCCAGCGCCTGGGCACCGGCCTTGGGCGCCGCCGCGGACGGGGCTGGGGCGCTCATGCAGCCGGCCAGCCCCAAGACCCCGACCAGCGCAGCCACCGCGAACCCGGCCCGCCATGACGCGGTCACGTCAACCGCTCCGCGTTGGCGTGCTCGGTGGCCTCGTAGGCGGCGAGCTGTGCGACGAGCGCGTCGCGGGTCTCGCGGATCTGCTCGGTCCACGCGTGCACATACGCCACGCTGCGCCGCCGCATCTCGTCGATGTTGATCCGCAGCTGCACGCTCACCGGGTCGATTCCGATCGCGTCGGTCCGCCTACCGCGCCACCGCCGCTGACCGGCCTCCAGCTCCCGGACGGCCGCGGTCAATTCGTCGATCGCCGCCCGGTAGGCGTCCGGGTCGACGACGAAGCCGCCACCCCCACCCGGGGCGTCCCACCGCTGTGTGGCCGCCGTCGCGAGCACCCCGGCGTAGTGCTCGTCGAACAGCGCGCGGTCACTGCCCGCGCCCGGCACCGGGGTGGGCGGCTCGTTCGGTCCCGTCATGGCGGTGATCGTTCCACGCGGGCAGGTGCCGGCACGACCCGAACACCCGCCCACGCGCAAGGATCCCCAGCTCAGGGGATCGTCACCCGTTCACGATCGCGAACGCTGCGGCGCGCGCTACAGCCGGCCGGCAACCGGTCTGTCGGCCCCCACCTTGTCGATCAACCGCCCGAGCACCAGGAACGCCGACGACACCGCCCCGCGGTTCTCGATCTCCGTCGTCGACATCGGGGTGAGCTCGACGGGGGTCTCGCGACCGGTGGAGAAGGCCCGGCCGAGCTCCTCGCGCAGGCCGTCGCGGTACCGGCTGCCACACCGCGACGGGTCGTCCACGACCAGCTCCGGCGGGGCGAGCACGAACACCCGTTGCGGGTCCACCCAGTTGATCATCGAGACGATGCCGCGCCCGAGCGCGGCGCCGCCCTGCCGGAACAGTTCGGCGACGACCGCGTCGCGCGGGGGCCGCGACGCCAGCTGGCCGAAGTCGCCGCCGTTGGCCCGGGCCATGATCGCCCGGGGAGAGGCGATCGCGTCGATGTGTCCGGGCTCGCCGCAGCGGCAGACCGGTGGGTGCCGGGTCGTCGCCCGTTCGTCGTGGACGATGTCGCCTGCGTTGAGATGCCCGATCTCGCCCGCGAGGCCCCGCGGACCGCGCCACATGTCGCCGCCGATCACCAGCGCTGCGCCGACGCCGTCGTGCAGCACCGCGACGACGCCGAAGCTCTGCGGTTCCGCCTGCGTCAAATTCATCTGCACGGCCAGCGCGTTGACGTCGTTGTCGAGGACGACGGGCAGGTCCGTGGCCACCTCCAGCTGGCTGCGGAGGTCGAACTCGTCGTGGTCGGACCACGCGTCCTCCCTGATGCCCCAGCCGGTGTTGTAGGACAGCCGCACGACGCCGTGGTCGACATGCCCGCCCATCGACACGCCGCACCCCAGCACCTCCACCCCGGCGTCCTTGCGGGCTTTGGTGGCGAGCTTGCGGACGAAACCCGACATCTCGTCGCGCAGCCGCTTGCCCTCGTGCTGGGACTCGCGCTGCAACCCGCGCCTGCGGGGCAGCTCGAAGCCGGGCACCGGGTTCCCGGCGAGGTCGACGACCGTGGCGACGAGCTCAGCCGGGAGGTTCTCGCGGTCGACGATGCGCACGCCCACGCTGGCGTAGCGCCGCGACCACTCGATGGGAACGGTGGGCCGGCCGCGGCCGGCGACGCCGGGCGTGCCGTCCTGGATCAGGTCGAGCCGGCGCAGCTCACCGACCGCCTTGCTGACGGTGCCGGCGGTGACGCCCACGGCCTCGACCATGTCGCGCTGCACGGCCGCGCCCCCGCCGCGGGCGATCGCCCGCATGACCCGCGCCTGGGTGTGTCCACCGACGGCGGACGCCGAACCCCGCAGGCGATCACTCAGGGCATCGAGACCATCGGTCACCGCCCGTGTCCCGTCCGTACCGCTGGGCTGCACATGGGCGCGACGGATGACGATGGCCGGAACATGAGGGCCCTCCTCGACTCGTTGATTTTTTCTCTTCGAACGCAACTCGCAACCGGCACAACGAGCGTTACAGAATCCGGTAACGACACCCATGAGCACGTCTTACCTGATACGAACGGCCGTCACGAGGCGGCGCCATCTGCTCGCGCGCGACTGGATCAACTCCAGACACACTTGCTTTTATTCGGAACGAAATTTAACCTTGAGACGATCCGGTCTCATGGAGGCAACGATGACACCGCACCGGGCGCCCGCATCGAGGTCGACCAGCAGGGACGGCGCCGCGCCGGCGAGCCTCCACCGGCGCCTGCACGCCGCCTGGCACGGCATGCGCGACGGCCGCCTCGGGCTCACCGTCGAGCAGGCCGCGGAGGCGCCGTTCCTCGTCCGCCTGCACGCCCGGACCGCCGCCGACGCCGACGCCGCGGACCGGGCGCTCGACGACGCGCTCGCGGTGATCACCTGGTCGATCCGTCGCGGGCTCGGCGACACCGGCGACCTGCTGGCCCGGCGGGCCGCCCTCGTCGAGCGCGCCGAGGTCGCGGCCCGGCGCCGGGAACGCCGCTACCGGGAGATCACCGCCTGGTACGGCCGCGCGTTCCTGCGTCACCACCGCGACCGGCGGGTCGTGCGGCTCGGCTGGCGGGCACCTCCCCTGCCCGGGGAGCCACAACCGAGCAGAACCGCCGTCCGCCGTGTCGAGTCCGAGGAGGAGTCATGAACGCACCCGTGCCGATCGGTGCGGCCCGCGCCGAGGTCGTGCTGGCCGAACCCGCGCCGGCGCCGGACCGCCGCCACCTCGTCGACCGTGCGGACGCCGCCGCGTTGCTGGACGCGCCCGGTTTCGGCGGGCCGGGCGAGGGGTTCGCCGCGACCGTCCAGAGCTGGCTCGCGCAGTGGCTGGAGGAGGCCGAGCGGCGCACCGCCCGGGCCCGCCACGCCGCCCGGGAGATCGTGCAGGACGCCGGCGTGGCGCTGGCCCGCGCGGCCGCCGCGCTCGACGTGGCCGTCGAGCGGTTGCAGCGCGGGCGGCTGCACCGCGACCGGCTGGAGGGCATCGTGGCCGGCACCCACCCCGGTGACGACGGCGGGCGGTGGCCCGCCACGGAGCGGGCCTCGGCGGATCCGCGCACCGAGAGGCTCATGGACGTGCTGTGGTACGGCGGCGCCGCGGTCGCCGAGGTGGGACTCAACTACCTCGCCTTCCAGATCATGGGTAGCTCGGCGCTGGAGACCGCCGTGCTCGCGGCCGCGATCGTGCTGGTCAACGTGGCGCTGCCGAAGCAGATCGGGGAGCTGTTCGCCCGGCTGCGGCGCGCGTCCGGGCACCGCGGCCGGCTGGTCGCCGCGATCGTCGGCGGCACGGCGCTGTGGGTCGGGGTGTCGCTGTTCGTCGCGCTGGTGCGCACGGCGTTCCTGATGTTGCCCAGTGGAAGCAGCCTCGAGTTCGGCACGCCGGTGCCGCTCATCGAGGCCGGGCTGGGCGGGAACGTGCTGACCTGGGGGTGGTTGGCCGTCGTGCTCGCGATCGGCGTGGTCGTGCTGCTGCGTGCGGCGGGTCGCTACAACCCCTACGTGCGCCCGCTGCGCGCTGCGCGGTCCGAGGTCACGGTCGGCGAGGCCGGCCTGGTCGACGCGCGGGCCGCAGCGCACGCGGCGCGCCTGGACGCCGACCGCGCCTGGCGCGCCTACGCGGCGCTGTCCGCCGAGCACGAGTCGGAGCGGCGCCGTCTCGTCGCGCTGGCCGAGGAGGTCGTGAGCCGGTACCGGGCGGAGTGCGAGCGGCACGCCGTCAGCCCGGCCGTGGCCGAGCTGCCGGACCGGCGCGGCTGAGGAGGGCGGGTGAACCTCGACCGGCGCGTGTCCCGTCGCACCGCCCTGGGCCTGGGCGGGCTGGCGCTGCTCGCGGTCGGCTGCACCGGGGGGTCGCAGCCGACCGCGCCCAACGCGCTGGTCCTCGTGGTGGGCGGTCGGGCGAACACGGCGCCGCCCGGCCTGCCCGACGAGCTGGTCGATGACGTCGTGCGCGCGGCGGAGCGCGACACCGGCGCTACGGTGATCGCCGCCGACGGCGCGCCGCGGATCGTCGACACGTTCCGGCTCCGCCGCACCGCCCCGAACGACCTGTTCGCCGAGCGGGAACGAGCCGCGCAGCTCGCCCGGGTGCGGTCATCGATCACGTCCTGTCGTGCGCTGGTTCCGGAGGTCGACCAGCTCGCCGCGCTGGCGCTCGGCGCTCGCGCGGGTGCGGCCGCGCCGGGGCTCCGGCAGCTCGTGCTGATCGACTCCGGGCTCCAGACCAGCGGCGCGCTGCGGTTCCAGGCCGACGACGGCGCCCTGCTCGACGTCGATCCGATCGCGCACGCCGAGTCGCTGGCGCAGGCCGGCCAGTTGCCCGACCTCGGCGGGGCGGAGGTCCTGCTCGTCGGGCTCGGAGATGTCGGCGAGCCCCAACCCCGGCTCGCCGAGCCGCAGCGGCGGGCGCTGGTCACGATCTGGGAGGAACTGGTGCGGCGGTCGAACGGGCGTCCCGTGGTCGTCGCGTCGCCGCTGCCCGCCCGTCCGGTGCCGCCCGGCCTGCCCCCGGTGAGCGTCGTGCCGCTCGCCGCGGCGCCGTCCGGCGGGTTCGCGCAGCCCGTCGTGCTGCGTGACAGCGCCGTCGGGTTCCTGCCCGACCAGGCCGTCTTCCGCGACCCGGCGCAGGCCGCGGCTGCGCTGGCGCCGTTCGTCGAGGCGCTGTCGCGGCCGGGCCGTCGCGTGCGGCTGACCGGCACGACCTCCTCGGCCGGCACCGCCGCGGGCCGCCGGCAGCTCTCGCACGACCGGGCCCGGGCGGTGGCCACCGTGCTCGTCGACGGTGGTGTCGACCCGGGCGCGATCGAGATCCGCGGGCTGGGCAGCGACTTCCCCGGCTTCGTCCCCGACCGCGACGGTGCCGGGCGCCTCGACCCGGTCCGTGCCGCCCGCAACCGCCAGGTGATCGTCGAGCCGCTTGTCTGAACCCGGCCCCCCGGTCAGCCGTAGGTGGGCGACCCCGGACACTCGGCGTTCTCGACCGGCCGCACCGCGCCCTGGTAGACGTAACCGCTGCCACGCACCGAGCTGATGCGGTGGAGCACGGCCGACCCGGCGTTGGGGTTGCCCGCCTGGGCGAAGTGGCGGTGCAGGCACTCGACCGTGACCTTCTCGCCGCGGTTGAGCGTGAACACCACCCGGGCGTTGAACCGGGGCTCGTCGCGGACGCTGGTGCTGGGGTTCACGACACTGCCCTCGACGGCGGCCTGCGCCGTCCCGCCCGCACCGGCGAGCAGCACGACCGCCAGCCCGGCAACCAGCCCCACGCCTCGACGTCGCACCCGCATCAGCGCTTCGGCAGCTCGACGTAGGAACGCTCGGTCGCGCCGGTGTAGAGCTGGCGCGGGCGGCCGATCTTGTTCTGCGGGTCGTTCATCATCTCCCGCCAGTGCGCGATCCACCCGGGCAGCCGCCCCAGGGCGAACAACACCGTGAACATCTTCGTCGGGAAGCCCATCGCCCGGTAGATGACGCCGGTGTAGAAGTCGACGTTCGGGTAGAGCCTGCGCTCGACGAAGTAATCGTCGGCGAGCGCGCGCTCCTCCAGCGCCTTGGCGATGTCGAGCAGCGGGTCGGTGACGCCCAGCTTCTTGAGCACCTCGTCCGCGCTCTGCTTGACGATCTTCGCGCGCGGGTCGTAGTTCTTGTAGACGCGGTGCCCGAAGCCCATCAGGCGCGCACCCTTGTCGTCCTTGTTCTTGACCCGGTCGACGAACGCGTC
>JBQTJE010000138.1:0-41054 GCA_052387455.1 Pseudonocardia sp. | reverse complement strand
GGGCGGGGGGGGCCGGGGCCGGGGGTGCCGCGGCGGGGGGTGCCGCGGCCGGGGGTGCGGCGCCCGGGGGCGGCACGGGGACCGCCGCGCCCGGTCCCGGCCCGGCGCCCGGGGCCACGGACGCCGTCCCGGCCGGGGACGGCGGCGTGGCCGGCACCGTGGGTTGGCTGTAGAGCGCCACGGCGGCGGGCGCGACCACCGTCGCGTCGATCCCGGCGATCACGAGCTGCGCGGCGACGAGCTCGGCGATCCGCACGTCGTCGGCCCGCTCCTGCCCGGCGCCGACGACCAGCCGCACCGGCTCCCCGTCGACCGTCCAGCGTCCGGCCGCCGACCGTGTCCAGCCCGCCTCCGCGAGCAACCGCTCGACCTCGGCGGCGTCCGGCCGCGGCGGCGCCGTGGGTGCGTAGCCGGGTTGCGACGGCGCCCGCCCGAACGCGTCGGCGGGCAGCGCCTCCGGCGCCACCGCGGTGCGCAGCGCCTCGCGGTCGACCATCGCCGCGACCGCCCGGCGCACTCCCGCGTCGGCGAGCACGCCCGCGTCGGTGCGGATGGCCAGCTCGGTGACCGACGGCTGCGCCGCGAGCTGCATCCTCGGCGTGGGCGACACCCCGGCCAGCGACTGCCGCAACTGGGCATCGCCGCTGCTCAGAGCCACGTCGACGTCGCCGGCGGCGAGTGCTGCGGCCAGCGCGGAGGGGTCGAGACGACGCAGCGCGAGCTGGTCGAGCACCGTCGGGGTGTCCCAGTAGAGGTCGTTGCGGCCCAGCACGATCTCGCCGCGCCCCCGGTCGACCGTCACGACCCGGAACGGCCCGCCCGACGCGGGCAGCCCGGCGGTGAGCGCCCCGACCCACGATCCGGGCGCGTCCTTGAGGATGTGCGCGGGAAGCAGGTCGGCGAACAGGCGCCGCCAGCCCGGGTACGGCTCGGCGAACACCACGTCGACGGCCTTGCCCCCGGCCCGCGAGCGCACGTCGGTGATGAGGCGGTAGCCGGCGGCGTCGGCGACACCGGGCTCGCCGCGCATGCGCTCCCACAGGTAGACGAAGTCCTCGGCGGCGATGGGGGCGTTGGTCGACCAGGACGCCCGCAGGTCGATCTCGTAGCTGACGGTGAACGGCTCGGTGTCGACGACCTCCGCGCTCGTGGCGACCGTGGTGTCGAGGGCGAGCGCGCCGGTGGCGTCGGGCCGGAACACCGACGGCAGCACCAGCGCCGCGACGGCCGTGGTGGTCGGGGACCGGTGCGCGAGCAGGTGCGGGTTGAACCCGGCGCCGAGGTCGTCGACCGCGACGACCAGCTCGCTCGGCTCGGGCGGCGTGCCGGGCGCCGCGGCCGCGGGCGGTTCAGGCGCGGGCGCGTCGGGCGCCGCGGCCGGACCGGCGGTGCACCCGGCCAGCAGCGCCGCCGCCACCACGAGCACCGCGGCGCACCGTGACCCGCCGCGCCGCCACCGGCCCCACCGCTGCCCCCCCGCCCCACCGAGCCCCGCACGCCGCTCCGAGCGCCCCCGCCGGCGTGGCAGCAAAGCCACTTTCACGCCACCAGATGGCGTGAAAGTGGCTTTGCTGCCACGTGGGGACGGCTGCGCCCCGGCTGCCACCGCGGCTCGCCCGACCTCAGCCGGCCTGCCGGGCGCGGGCGCGCTGGCGGTTGCGGGTGTGCGAGTCGAGCTCGACCTTGCGGATGCGCACCGACTCCGGCGTCACCTCGACACACTCGTCGTTCGCGCAGAACTCCAGTGCCTGCTCGAGCGTGAAGATCGTCGGCGGGGTGAGCTTCACCAGCTCGTCGGCGGTGGACTTGCGCATGTTCGTGAGCTTCTTCTCCCGCACGATGTTGACCTCGAGGTCCTCGTTGCGGGTGTACTCCCCGATGACCATGCCGTCGTAGACGATCGCGCCGGGCCCGACGAACAGCACGCCACGGTCGGCCAGCGCGTCCACCGCATAGCCGGTGACCGGGCCCGGCCGGTCGGCGATCAGCGAGCCGCGCAGCCTGTTGTTGATCTCCCCGACCCACGGGCCGTAGCCGTCGAAGACGTGGCTGACGATGCCGGCGCCGCGGGTGATCGTCAGGAACTCGGTGCGGAAGCCGATCAGGCCGCGGGACGGGACGCGGTAGTCCATCCGGACCCGCGTCTCGCCGTGCACCATGTTGCTCATCTCGCCCTTGCGCCCCGACAGCAGCTGGGTGACCGCACCGAGGTACTCGGTGGGCACGTCCGCCGAGAGCTGCTCGAACGGCTCGTGCAGCTTCCCGTCGATCACGCGGGTGACGACCTCCGGCTTGCCGACCGTCATCTCGAAGCCCTCGCGGCGCATCGTCTCCACCAGGATCGCCAGAGCCAGCTCGCCGCGGCCCTGCACCTCCCACGTGTCGGGACGCTCCGTGGGCAGCACCCGCAGGCTCACGTTGCCGACCAGCTCGGAGTCCAGGCGGCCCTTCACCAGGCGGGCGGTCAGCTTGGTGCCCGGGTGCGGGTCGCGCCCGACCAACGGGGAGGTGTTGATGCCGATCGTGACCGAGATCGCCGGCTCGTCGACGTGGATGCGCGGCAGCGCGACGGGTGCGTCCGGGTCGGCGAGGGTGTCGCCGATCGTGACGTCGGGGATGCCCGCGACGGCCACCAGGTCGCCCGCGGACGCCGAGTCGGCCTGCACCCGGGTGAGGGCCTCGGTGCGCAGCAGCTCGGTGATCTTGACGCGGGTGACCTTGCCGTCCGCGGTGCACCAGCCGACCTGCTGGCCGCGCCGCACGACCCCCGCGCGGACCCGGCACAGCGCGATGCGACCCAGGAACGGGGTGGCGTCGAGGTTCGTGACGTGCGCCTGCAGCGGGGCGTCCGGGTCGTCCGCGGGCGGCGGGACGTGGGCGTTGACGGCGTCGAACAGCGCGTCCAGCGTCCCGTCGGGCAACGTGCCGTCGGCCGGGCGGGTGCGGCTGGCGCGGCCCGCGCGACCGCTGGCGTAGACGACCGGCAGGTCGAGGAGCTGCGCCGTGACGGCCTCACCCAGCTCCAGCTCGTCGGCCAGCTCCAGAAGCAGCTCCAGGCTCTCGTCGACGACCTCGGCGCAGCGGGCGTCCGGCCGGTCGGTCTTGTTCACCACGAGCACCACCGGCAGGCCGGCGGCGAGCGTCTTGCGCAGCACGAACCGGGTCTGCGGCAGCGGGCCTTCGGACGCGTCGACGAGCAGCAGCACACCGTCCACCATGGACAGACCGCGCTCCACCTCGCCGCCGAAGTCGGCGTGCCCGGGCGTGTCGACGACGTTGAGCGTGGTGCCGTGCCAGGCGATCGCCGTATGCTTGGCGAGGATCGTGATCCCCTTCTCGCGCTCCAGATCGCCCGAGTCCATGATCCGGTCGACGACCGCGGCGCGCTCGCCGAACGCGCCCGACTGCCGCAGCATCGCGTCCACCAGCGTGGTCTTGCCGTGGTCGACGTGCGCGACGATCGCGACGTTGCGCAGCTCGGCGGCGCCGCGCCGGGGGTGGCCAGGGGCAGTCACGTGCTGTGCCACCTCGAGTAGGGAACCTGCAATGCTCACAGTTCACGGTAGCTCGTGACGTGGACCACGCCGGTCGCGGCCGCCCGCGCGGGCCGGTGGGGCGGGTGCGCGAGCCGGTGGGGCGGGTGCGGCGGGCGGGCCGGTGGGCGGGCCGGCGGGGCGGGTGCGGAGCCCGGGCCAGCGGGCGGGCCGGTGGGCGGGCCGGCGGGGCGGGCCGGCGGGGCGGGCCGGCGGGCGGGCCAGCGGGGCGGGTGCGGCGCCCGGGCCAGCGGGCGGGCCGGTGGCGGGCCGGGCAGCCGGGCCAGCGGGGTCGGCGGCCAGCCCCGGGTCACTGCCATGATCACCGTTTCGGGACGCGCGACCGTGGATGACCCGGTTCCTCGTCCCGAAACGTTGATCACCGGTGCTGGTGGCACGGGCCGCGGCGCCGGGCAGGCCGGAACCCGGCTGGCCGACCCGGGCCGTCGGCTACGGCCTTGATCACTGTTCGGGGACGCGCATCCGTCTGTGACGCGGTCGAGCGTCCCTGAACACCGATCACCGATGCGGGGGGCACCGGCAGCACCCGCCCCCGCCGTCCGCGGGCCCCGCCGGCCACCGCCCCCGCCGTCCTGGCAACCGCCTCCCCCGCCAGTGCCCCACGCCCGCAACCGAGCCGCCGCATCCCGCCGCACCGGACCGGCAACGCGTTCACGATCGCGAACCGTTCGGTGCGGGATGGAACCGGGGCCGGCGCGACGTCGTCTGTGTCGGCATGTCCCTCGACGCCATCCACACCTTGCTCGTCCGCCAGGCCGGCGTGGTCAGCCGTGCGCAGGCCATCTCCGCCGGGCTGTCCGCCGACGCCGTCGACCACCGCCTGCGCACCCGGCGATGGCGCCCGTTGCATCCCGGCGTCTACCTCGCGGCCGGTCATCGCCTCGACGACGAGGCCCGGGTGCGCGCGGCGCTGCTCTGGGCCGGCGAGGGCGCTGCGCTCTCCGGTGTCGCCGCCGCGTGGTGGCACGGCATGGGACCGGGCGCCCCCGCGGTCGTGGGAATCATCGTGCCGCGCCGCCGGCGTCCACGGCCACGGCGGGGCGTGCGGGTACGTCGCCGGGACGTCCCGGGCGTCGACCTCACGCGGCGGCGCGGGATCGCACTCACCGCACCGGCGCTGACGGCGCTGGACGCCGCCGTCGAGCTGGGTTCGCGCGGCGGCGAGCTGCTCGACCGGGCGTTGCAACGGACGGTCCCGTTCCCACAGGTCTACGCCGCCTACTGCCGCAACCTCGGTGCCCACGGGTCGGCCACTGCCGCACGGTTGCTGGTCGCGGCGGCGGACGGGTCCGCGTCGGTGGCCGAGCGGCTGCTGGTTCGGCTGCTGCGCGACGCCGGGGTCGGCGGCTGGCGCTGCGGAGTCGCCGCGTCGGGCTTCGTGCTCGACGTCGCGTTCCCGGCGGCCCGGCTGGCCGTCGAGGTCGACGGCTGGGCGTGGCACATGGACGCCTCCCGCGCCCAGGCCGACAAGCGGCGGCAGAACGTCCTGGTCGCGAACGGGTGGACGATCCTGCGCTACACCTGGCACGACCTGGTGCAGCGTCCGCGAGAGGTCGTCGCGGAGATCCGGGCAGCCGTGGCGGACACGGGCCGGCTGCGGTCGGCATGACCGGATCCCGGATCTCGCCGTCGGGGCCGGCCGCCCCTGGCGATCCGAGCCGGCCTCGGCACGCCCGGCAGCCGGCTCGCCCGGCAGCCGGCTCGCCCGGCAGCCGGCTCGCCGGCTCGCCGGGCGCCGGGCGCCGGCGATCATCGTCTCGGGACGCTCGGCCGCGCCCCAGACGGCTGGCTGTCCCCAACCGACGATCTTGACCCTTGCGGCCCCGCGCGGGCGCGGCCACGTGTCCCCAACCGACGATCACCCACCCGGCGGCCCGGCAGCCCCGCGCACGCGCACGCGCACCCACGGCCCCCAACCGACGATCACCCACCCGGAACGACCCCACGCGGCACGACCCCGCGTCCCCGACCGGTGATCATGGCCGCCGGCCCGTCCCGGCTGGTGCCAGCAACGTCGCGAGCTCCGGCAACACGGCACGGTCGGCGTCGAGCCAGGCCACGCCGGCCAGCTCACCCGGACCGAGCCACCGCAGCGCGGCGTGCTCCAGGGCCCGGGGCGCAGGGGCGCCGGGCGCGAGGGTGGCGGCGTACACCCGCAGCACGCCGACGCCGATGGGCAGGTCGGTGCCGACCCGGTCGCCGGCGACGACGTCGGTGCCCAGCTCCTCGCGGCATTCGCGCACGAGCGCGTCGGGCTCGGTCTCCCCCGGCTCGACGCTGCCGCCGGGCAGCTCCCAGCCGCCGGCGCAGGACGCGGGCTCGGCGCGCTGCGCGGCGAGCACCCGCCCGCGGTGCACCAGCGCCGTCGCCACGACCACCCGGCCCGCCCGCAGGGTCGCCACCCGCGCCCGCAGCACGTCGGCGCGCGCGGCCTGGGCCCGCGCACCGAACCGGCGGACGGCCGCGTCCACCACCGCGTCCGCCGCGCCCAGCCATCCGCGCCAGCTCAGCTCGTCGACCATCGTGGTGCCCGCCCCGAGGGGGCGCAGCGTCACGGTGTGCACGAGCTCCCGCAGCGGCCCGCCGACCAGCGCAGACTCCATCCCCGCCACCGACACCGACCGCACCCGCGTGCGCAGCGGCACCCGCACGCCGCCCCAGAGCCGCGCGGCGAACCGCACCTCGTCCCCGGCGGCGAGCAGCCGCACCCCGGCCCGGACGCCGTGCCCGTGGCGGCCCAGGGCGTCGGTCACCGCATCGGTGTCGCGCAGGACACCCGCGACGAGCCGCGGCGGGGCGTCGATCTCGGACACGGAACGCAGCAGGGGCACGGACGCCACTGTAGAAACTGCCGCGAGAAGAAACCTGCCGCGAGAAGAACCGCGCGAAAGAACTGCCGCGAGCAACTAGGCGAGGCCGGAGCCGGGCCTCGAGGACGCCGCCGGTGCAGGATGGCCCCATGGCCACCCTCCTCGACGGCGCCGCGCTCGCCGCCGCGCTCGACACCCTGCCGTCCTGGGAGCGCGACGGCGACGCGATCACCCGCACCGCGAAGCTGCCGAGCTTCCCCGCCGCGATCGCGGTGGTGGACCGGGTGGCCGAGATCGCCGAGGCCCGCGACCACCATCCCGACATCGACATCCGCTGGCGCACCCTGGTGTTCCGCTGCTCGACGCACTCGAAGGGCGGGATCACCGACCTCGACGTCGCGCTCGCGGCGGCGATCGACGAGCAGCTCCGCCGGCACGCCTGAGCGCGCCCGCCGGTGCACCCTGCGCTCAGCCCGGCGACCCGTCGCGCAGCCGCGTGGCGGCCGCGGCGAAGAACGCGGCGGTGTGCTCCAGGCATCCGGCGAGGCAGTCCAGGCCGGGCGAGCCGGGCGGGATGTCGCGCAGCAGCGCCAGCATGGGCCCGAAGATGGCGTGGCCGAGCTCCCGGCCGGCCGGGGTGGGCTCGACGAGCACGGTGCGGCGGTTGCCGGGCGGGCGGGTGCGCAGGACGTAGCCGCGGCTCTCCAGCCGGTCGACGAGCGCGGTGACGCTGCTCTGGGTGAGCCCGGTGCGCACGCTCACGTCGCTGGCCCGGACGGGCCCCTCGAACAGCAGCTGCCCCAGGGTGACGATCTCGGCGACACCGATCCCGTGGCGGGCGCCGAGGGCCTGGCGGTAGCGGTCGAGGCCGAGCGCGACCGCGCGCACGGCCTGCAGGACCGCCGCGACCGCCTCGTCGTCGCCGGCCGGGGGGCCGTCCTCCGCCTGCCCGGCGCCGTCCGCGGGATCCACCCGCACCTCCCCCGACCGTCGAGCCGGACCGCCCACGGCGGCCGAGGTGAACGGCGTACCGCATGGTACGGCAGGAGTCGGCCGTAGGCTCGCCATGACCCGAGGCGAGGAGTGCGGAGTGGAGTTCCGGCAGTCGAGCAAGCTCAGCGGGGTCTGCTACGAGATCCGCGGGCCGGTCGTCGACCAGGCCGATGCGCTTGCGGCCGCCGGGCATCGGGTGCTGCGCCTCAACATCGGCAACCCGGCGGCGTTCGGCTTCGCGGCGCCGGCGGCGATCCTCGAGGAGATGGTGCGCCTGCTGCCCACCGCGCACGGCTACAGCGACTCCCGCGGCCTGCTCCCGGCGCGCGAGGCGCTGCACGCGCGCTACACCGAACGCGGCTTCGCCGATCTCGACGTCGCGGACATCTACCTGGGCAACGGCGTCTCGGAGCTGGCCGGGATGGCGATCCAGGCGCTCGTCGACACCGGGGACCAGGTGCTCATCCCCAGCCCGGACTATCCGCTGTGGACGGCCGTGACGCGGCTCGCGGGCGGGACCGCCGTGCACTACCGGTGCGACGAGTCGAACAGCTGGCAGCCCGACCTCGACGACGTCGCCGCGCGCATCACCGACCGCACGCGGGCGATCGTCGTGATCAACCCGAACAACCCGACGGGCGCGGTCTACTCGCGCGAGCTGCTGGCGGGCATCGCCGACCTCGCCCGGCGCCACCAGCTCATGGTGCTCGCCGACGAGGTGTACGACCGGATCGTCTACCCGGACGGACCCGACGGCGGCGTGCACCACCACCTCGCCGCGCTGGCCCCCGACGTGCTGTGCCTGACGATGAGCGGGCTGTCCAAGAGCCACCGGGTGGCCGGGTTCCGGGCGGGCTGGCTGGTCGTGTCCGGCCCGCGCCGGCACGCCCGCGACTACCTGGAGGGCCTCACGATGCTCGCCGGGATGCGGCTGTGCCCGAACGGCCCGGCACAGGTCGTCATCCCCGCCGCGCTCGCCGACACCAGCCTCGACGCGCTGCTGCGCCCGGGCGGGCGGCTCTACGAGCAGCGCGACGCGGCCTGGCGGGCGCTCGACGCGATCCCCGGGGTCTCGTGCGTGAAGCCCGCGGCTGCGCTCTACGCGTTCCCGCGCCTGGACCCACAGGTGCACCCGATCGTCGACGACGAGCGGTTCGTGCTGGACCTGCTGCTCACCGAGAAGATCCACGTCGTGCAGGGCACCGGCTTCAACTGGCCCGCGCCCGACCACTTCCGTGTCGTCACCCTCCCGGAGGTGGACGAGCTGACCTCCGCCATCGCCACCATCGGCCGGTTCCTGGCGACCTACCGCCAGTAGCTCCGAGGTCGGGGCGCGCCGGGCGGCAGGCCGGCCCCAGCCGCCGCCGAGGAGCCCGCATGCGCACCGTCCGCACCCGTTCGAGCGGTTCACCCGCGGCGGGCAGCGGCGCGGGGACGACGGTACGGATCACGCTGCCCGGGGCGAGGTCAGCGGATCGTCAGGATTGACCCCGGTCGGGTGTCAGGTGCGGTGACTACCGTCGAGCTCGCAGCGGACCGGGCATTGCCGTGTGCCGGTCGAACGACCTTGATCGCGGGCTGCCGTTGCAGGCTCAGTCCGGGGCCGTGCTGTCATCGCCGCCGGCCGGCACGGATATCCCCCCATCCACCGGCCGGCGGTGCCCTGCTCACACCGGTTCGCGCAGCACGTACCCGACGCCGCGGACGGTCCGGATGAGCCGCACGCCGACGGGGCCGAGCCTGCGGCGCAACCGCGACACGTGCGCCTCCAGCACGTTCGAGTCCCGGTGGGGGACATCGCCCCAGAGCCGGTCCATCAGCACCTCGCGGGTGAGCACCCGCCCGACGTTGCCGAGCAGCAGCTCCAGCAGGTCGAACTCCAGGCCGGTCACCTCGACGATCGCGCCGTCGACCGTGACCTCGTGCCTGCCGACGTCGAGCCGCAGCGGCCCGCAGGCCAGCACGTCGTCGTCGGCGCCGGGATGGTGGCGGCGCATCACCGCCCGGATGCGCGCGAGCAGCTCCTCGAACCGGAACGGCTTGGTGAGGTAGTCGTCCGCGCCCGCGTCCAGGCCGGTGACCCGGTTGGGCCACTCCTCTTGGGCGCTGACGATGATCACCGGGAGGGTGAGGCCGCTGGCCCGCATCGTCGCGATGAGGTCGAGACCGGAGCGGTCGGGCAGCATGACGTCGAGGACCACCAGGTCGGGCCGGGAGCCGCGGAGCACGGCCAGCGCGTCCGCGACCGAACCGGCCGCGGTGACCCGGAAGCCCTCGTAGCCCAGGCCGAGCGTGACGAACTCGACGATCCCGTCGTCGTCCTCGACCAGCAGAACGTGATGCGCCATGCCCCCATCCACGGTCCGACGTGAACGCACTGTACTCGGCGGCGGGCCCGCACGGTCGCGGCCCGGACCCTATAGGGGGAGCCCGGGCCGCTGCCGCCACGCAAGGTCACCGAGGGCCGGGCATCGCCGAGACCGACCGCGAGCGCGTGTTCGACCGGCTCGTCCGGCTCGCCGTCGCCCGCGACCGGGACAGCGCCTGCGCGCGCTTCCGCCTGACGCTGCCCGTCGGCTAGCATTTCAACTCCTGTTGAACAGGGGGTGATCATGGCTGCGGCGATCACGGTCCGGGACCTCGTGGTCACCCTCGGCGGGCGGCGGGTGCTGCACGGCCTCACCTTCGACGCCCCGGCCGGGCGGGTCACCGGCCTGCTGGGCCCCAGCGGCTGCGGGAAGACCACGCTCATGCGCTGCGTCGTCGGGGTGCAGCAGATCGACGGCGGCACCGTGGCGGTGCTCGGCGATCCCGCCGGGACCCCGGAGCTGCGCAGCCGCGTCGGGTACGTGACGCAGGCGGCGTCGGTGTACGGCGACCTGACGGTGCGCGCCAACGTCCGCTACTTCGCCGCGGTCTACGGTGTGCCTGCGGCCGCGGCCGACCGCGCGCTCGCCGACGTCGATCTCGCCGCCCGGGCCGACCAGATGGTACGCACGCTCTCCGGCGGGGAGAAGACGCGCGTCTCGCTGGCGTGCGCACTGCTGGCCGCGCCGGAGCTGCTCGTCCTCGACGAGCCGACCGTGGGCCTGGACCCGGTGCTGCGCCGCGACCTGTGGGCCGGGTTCCACGCGCTGGCCGCCGCCGGTACCACCCTGCTCGTGTCCAGCCACGTCATGGACGAGGCCGGGCAGTGCGACCGATTGCTGCTGATGCGCGAGGGCCGCGTCGTCGCCGACGACAGCCCGGCCGCGCTGCGCGCCGCCACCGGTACCCAGGACCTGGAGGAGGCGTTCCTGCAGATGATCACCCGGGACGCGCGGGAGGCGTCGTGACGGACCTCGTCGCACCGCCCGCCGCGCCGCCCGGCACCCGGTCCGCCACGGCCACCGGGCTCGTCCACCCGCGCATCGTCGCCGCCACCGCGCGCCGCGTGCTCACCCAGCTGCGCGGCGACCACCGCACCGTGGCGATGCTGCTCGTCGTCCCGAGCGTCCTGCTCGCGCTGATCAGCCAGATGTTCGACTCCCAGCCCGACTTCAACCGCATCGCGCTGACCCTGATCGGGATCTTCCCGTTCACCCTGATGTTCCTCATCACCAGCATCGCGATGCTGCGCGAGCGCACCGGCGGCACCCTGGAACGGTTGCTGACCACGCCGCTGTCCAAGCTCGACCTGCTGCTCGGCTACGGCGTCGCGTTCGCCGTGGCCGCCACGGCCCAGGCCTCGGTCACCTGCCTCACCGCCTACCTGCTGCTCGGCCTCTACACCCCCGGCAGTCCGCTGCTCGTGCTCGGCGTCGCGATCGCGGGCGCCGTGCTCGGCATGGCCATCGGCCTGCTCGCGAGCGCGTTCGCCACCAGCGAGTTCCAGGCAGTGCAGTTCATGCCGATCGTCGTGATGCCCCAGGTGTTCCTCGGCGGGCTGTTCGTGCCGCGCGAGCAGATGTCCGACGTGCTGGAGGCGGTCAGCGAGGCGCTGCCGCTCACGTACAGCATCGAGTCGCTGTCCGAGGTGGGCGCCACGTCGGTGGTGACGTCGACGTTCCTGTTCGACGCCGGCGTCGTCGTCGGGGCGGCGGTTCTCGCCCTCGTCCTGGCCGCCACGACGCTGCGGCGGCGCACCGGTGACCCCACGCCGGCGCAGCGCCGCCGCCGCCGGCTCGTGCCGCTCGCGATCCTCGCCCTCGCCGGCGGGCTCGCGCTCAACCACACCGTCGACACCGCCCGCTGGGTCACCGTCGACGACGCCGTGGTCGACGGCGACCAGGTGGCGATCGTCGCGCCGACGGCCGGCACGCTGGTCGACTGGCGCGTGACGCTCGGCAGCACCGTCCGCGCGGACCAGGCGATCGGGCGACTGCAGACCCACGGCGGCGCCGTCAACCCGCGGATGGTGCTGCGCGCCCCCGCCGGCGGCACGGTCGTGCAGAACACCGGCGTCGACGGCACCTACGTCGACGCCGGCACCCGCCTCGCCGTCGTCTACGACCTGGCCGAGGTCTACGTCACCGCGCGCGTCGACGAGGGCGACCTGCCCGCCGTGCGGATCGGCGGTCCGGTGGAGGTCGTCGTCGACGCCGACCCGAGCCGCACCCTCACCGGCCACGTTCGCGACGTCCAGGGCGGCACCGCCGCGACGTTCGCGCCCGCCCCGCCGGACAACACCACCGGCACGTTCGACCGGGCCACCCAGGTCGTCGCGGTGCGGATCGCGATCGCCGACCCGCAGGGCCTCGCCCTCGTCCCCGGGATGAGCGCGACGGTGCGGATCAGCCGGAGCTGAGCGCGGCGGCCTGCGCGACCTCCGACCCTGCCCGTCGGCTCCGCCCCCGAGGTGGCGGTTACTCGGCAGGTTCGAGGCGGACGACGGCCATCACGAGATCGGTGAGCGCGGTCAGGCCGTGGCCGGGCCCGGTGGTGTCCTCCATGAGGACGACGGTGCCCGCACCGACCCGACGCTCCTCCTCGCCGGCGGTGCCGATCGCCTCGCCGGACAGCAGGAAGGCGAGCTGGCGGGCCGGGCTCGGATGCGCCGGATCCGTCCAGCCCTTCGGAAAGGACAGGAACATGACGCTGCCTGCGGCCAACGGGGCGGTCACGAAAACCGGTGGCGCCGGCGGCGCGAAGTTCACCGGCACCGCGGACCAGTCGAGATCCTCGAACCGCGTGACGTCGTCCGCGTCGGTGTAGACACGGATGTAGCCGACCGGCCGGGTGACGGCCTCGACACTGCTGGTCATGGCGGCGGATGCTACTGGGCACCTCGGTCCGGCTGACGTGCGCTGTACGAACGATCCCGGGACTGGCGCGACGTCATCTCACACACTCTCGGCCTGTGCACGGACGGCACTGTCGTGGCCGCCGGGAACAACGCGGACAGTCAGCGCGACGTCCGCCGCCGGCGATTGATCGACATCTGACCCACGGATCGTCAGGCCGACCGCAGCGGCTCGATCCGGCTCAGCTCCGGACCGAGATGGTCCCGCTCGACCTCCAGGTCGTAGCGGTTCTGCAGGTTGATCCAGAACAGGTCTGTCGTGCCGAAGTAGCGGGCGAGCCGCAGTGCCGAATCAACGCTGATCCGCCGCTTGCCGTGCACGATCTCGTTGATCCGCCGTGATGGTACGCCGATCGCGACCGCGACCTTGTGCTGTGTGACGCCGAGCGGCGCGATGAACTCGTCCATGAGCGGGGATCGAAAGACCTGACCCGCTCGCGCTGCCAGAGCCGTTCGGTGTCCCGGTCCGCGAACGACCTGAGCACGCCCCGAGCATCACGCATCGCGTCGATGACGTCACACGTTGAACCGGAACTCGACCACGTACCGCGATGGATCAACACGGACGGGCACGCGCGGCGCACCTCGGAGTCCGGTACCGACCCTGTCGGTCGGCGACCTGCCAGCGATCAGCACCATCGCCAAGGACCAGCGCGCGCCACCCACGGCTTTGAGTATGCTTTGGTGGAAGCGACGGACCGTTACTTCCGCCAAAGGAGTCCCAAATGCGCCCGCCGGAAGACGTGTCGGATGCCCTGGCACTGATCAGCAGAGGCACCCGGTCCGCATCCAGCCTGGAGAACCAGCGGCTGGACTTCAAGACCGACAAGCCCAGCGAGAAGGAGAGCTACCAGGACCTCGCCGAGGCAGCCGTCTGCTTCGCCAACGCCTCTGGGGGCACGATCGTCGTCGGCGTGGCGGACTCGACACTCGGCACCGATGCCTTCGTCGGCAGTCGACTCAAGATCGACCGACTTCGCTCCCGCATCCACGCTCTGACCGATCCCTCGATCGTCGTCTCCGTCGACGAGGTGGAGCACGCTGGGGCCCGACTACTCGTCGTGGCGGTGCCGGAAGGCCTCGACGTTCACTCGACCCGTCGTGGCCTCGTCACCCGGCGCTGGTACGACGAATGCCTCCCGATGAGGCCCGTCGATGTCAGCCGGCTGGACGACGAACGCCGAGGAGCGGACTGGACCTCGCAGCCGAGTGGACGCCCGATCGCCGATGTCGATCCGGACGCCCTCCTACGCGTCCGGTCACTGCTGCGCAACGCCGTGGACGACGGGCGGCGCGCGCTCGGTCTGGCCTCGGAGACGGACGTCCTGGCGGGACTGAAGCTCGTCCATCGAGACGGGCACCTGACCCGCGCGGGCGAGATCCTGCTGTGCAGGAACGCCAAGGAGGTGGCCGGTGACATCCTGGTCTACCAATACCGCCAGACGCCCGGCGGCGAAGCCGTCGTGGCCCGCCGGTGGGGCACGCCGATGATCAGCGCGTACGTCGAGGCGATCGACGTCTTCGCGGTCAGGACCGGCACCACGCCCGTCAACACCTCAGGCGGGCAGCAGTTGCAGATCGAGGACTACCCGCTGGCGGCCGTTCGGGAGGCGCTCGCCAACGCGCTGCTTCACGGCGACTATCGCGAGCGGCGCCCCGTACAGATCGAGCACTCGCCCGATTCGCTGACCGTGCGCTCCCCCGGCCCTCTCGTTGCGGGCATCACCCCGGAGAACATCCTCACCGCGGGTTCCCGTGCGCGCTTCTCGCTCCTTACCGGGGCCTGCCGGACCCTCGGCCTTGCCGAGGAGCTGAGCCAGGGCGTCGACCGCATGTTCCGGGAGATGGTCCGGTCCGGCCGTACGACCCCGACGGTGGCCGTCGAGCACGAGACCGTCGACCCCGCGACCGTCATTACGCTCATCGGTGGCCCGCCGAACGTCCGGATCGCACGATTCGTCGCGGAACTGCCCGAGAACGAGCGTGACGACACCGACACCTTGCTCGTCGTCTTGATGCTCTGCCACAAGCGCAGTGTGACGGCCCGGGACGTGGCGACGGTGATCCAACGGAACGTGCCGGCCACCGAGTCCGTCCTTCGCCGCCTGGCCTCGGGCGAAGCGCAGCTGCTCGAGCCGACGGCTGGGACGATCACACGCACCCATCCGAACTACCGCCTGAGGAGCGCCGCGCTCGTCACACTCGGCCCCGCCGTCGCCTATCACCGGCAATCGAGCAGCGAGATCGACCGGAAAGTAGTCGATCACGTTCGCGAGTACGGCACGATCAACAGTGCCACCGTCCAGAGAATCTTCGACGTCGACGTCTATCGTGCGCGCGACATCCTCCGCGACTTCGTCGGCCGTGAAATCCTGGTCCGCGTCAGCGTCCAGACCCGTGGCCCGAAAGTGAAGTACGGCCCTGGCAGCCAGTTCCCTGCTCGGCAGCCGCGCAGACGCTGAGCGACCCACCTTCACACGTTGAATCTGAACTCGACCACGTCGCCGTCGGCCATCACGTACTCCTTGCCCTCCATCCGGACCTTCCCCGCCGCCTTCGCCGCCGCCATCGACCCGGCCTCGACGAGGTCGGCGTAGGAGACGATCTCGGCCTTGATGAACCCGCGCTCGAAGTCGGTGTGGATCACCCCGGCCGCCTGTGGGGCGGTGGCGCCGACGGGGATCGTCCAGGCGCGGGCCTCCTTCGGCCCGGCGGTGAGGTAGGTCTGCAACCCCAGGGTGCCGAACCCGGCGCGAGCCAGCGCGTGCAACCCCGGCTCGTCCTGCCCGATCGACGCCAGCAGCTCGCGCGCGGACTCCTCGTCCAGCTCCAGCAGCTCCGCCTCCACCTTCGCGTCGAGGAAAACCGCCTCCGCCGGGGCGACCAGCGCGGCGAGCTCCTTGCGCCGTGCCTCGTCGGTCAGCACCGCCTCGTCGGCGTTGAAGACGTAGAGGAACGGCTTGGTCGTGAGCAGCGACAGCTCCCGCAGCAGGGTGGCGTCCACGCCCGCCTGGAACAGGGTGGTGCCGCCGTTGAGGATCTCCGTCGCCCGCTCGGCCACCTCCAGCACCGGGCGGCGGTCCTTCTGCATCCGCGCCTCCTTGGCCAGCCGCGGCACGGCCTTCTCCAGCGTCTGGAGGTCGGCGAGGATCAGCTCGGTGGCGATGGTCTCCATGTCGGCCGCGGCGTCGATGCGCCCGTCGACATGCACGACGTCCGGGTCGTCGAACACCCGCACGACCTGGCAGATCGCCTGCGCCTCGCGGATGTTGGCGAGGAACCTGTTGCCCAGCCCGGCCCCCTCGGAGGCGCCCTTCACGATCCCGGCGATGTCCACGAACGACACGGTGGCCGCCACGTTCCTGGCCGAACCGTGGATGCGGGCCAGCACGTCCAGGCGCGGGTCGGGCAGCGCGACGACGCCGACGTTGGGCTCGATCGTGGCGAACGGGTAGTTGGCCGCGAGCACGTCGTTACGGGTCAGCGCGTTGAACAGCGTGGACTTGCCGACGTTGGGCAGCCCGACGATGCCGAGGGTGAGTGACACGACGCCCGAGGGTAGTCGCGGCCCGGGGACGCCCCGGCGGCGCGTCGGGCCGCACCGGCCGTCACCCGATCGAGCGAACCGCGTTAACACGGTACGCGGCGACGCGGATAGGCCGAACGGACGACATCCCTCGACGAGATCGGTGGTGCGTGCACGTGACCACGCAGTTCCCTCCGCGGCTGCTGCTCGCCGGCGCGGTCGTCACCGCCCTGACCGCCAGCTCCGGCACCGTGCTGACCTTCCCGACGTCCGCCCCGGCCTGGGAGTCACCCGTGCCGGTGGCCGCCGCCCCGGTGGCCGCCGCACCCGCCCCCGGGCAGGGCGCCACGCCGGTCCCCGCCACGCCCCCGGTGGTCGACGGCGCGCAGATCGCGGGGCTCGCCGCCGCGCCCGCCGTCCCCGGTCCGCCGCCCGCCGACCCGCCCCCCGACCCCGATCGGCAGGGCATGTCCGAGGCCGACTGGGCCCGGCTGCCGGCCGGGCTGCGCCAGAGCGTACGGCTCGCCTGCGCCCAGGGGCAGCTCACCGGCCCGCACTGCACCCACGCCTGACCGCACCCCGGCCACGTCCGCACCCGCCCTACCGCACCCCCACCCACGCCCGCCCGACCCCGCCCACGCCCGGTGCCCCCGCCCACGCCCACGCCCGGTGCCCACGCCCACGCCCACGCCCACGCCCACGCCTGTGATCATCGTTTCGGGACGGGGAACCGCGCCACACGCGGCCGGACGTCCCCAGTTGACGATCACCGGGTCCGCACGTGCCCGCCCCGGACCATGATCGTCGCTTCGGGGCGGGAAACCGCGCCGCACACGGCTGGACGTCCCCAGTTGACAATCACCGGCGGGCACAGCGGCGGTGATCGGGGGAAGTCCGCCGCGGGCACGGCGGCGGTGCTCGGGGTGGGCCCGGGGTCACCGCGGGCACGGCGGCGGGCCCGTCGATGTCCGATTCCCGCGAGAACGAACCCGGGCCCGGTGGCAGCATCAACAGCGTGCCCCTCGACCAGGACCGCTGCTACCGCGCCGTCGCGGCCCGCGACCCGCGGTTCGACGGCCAGTTCGTCACCGCCGTGCGCACGACCGGCATCTACTGTCGCCCGTCCTGCCCGGCCGTCACGCCGAAGCGGGCCAACGTCGAGTTCCTCGTGACGGCGGGCGCGGCGCAGCTGCGCGGCTACCGGGCCTGCCGGCGCTGCCTGCCCGACGCCGTCCCCGGATCGCCGGAGTGGAACTGCCGCGCCGACCTCGCCGCGCGGGCGATGCGGCTGATCTCCGACGGGCTGGTCGAGCGGGCCGGCGTGCCGGGGCTGGCCACGCGGCTCGGGTACTCCGAGCGCCACCTCAACCGCGTGCTCACCGAGGAACTGGGCGCCGGGCCGCTCGCGCTGGCCCGGGCGCACCGCGCGCACACGGCACGGCTGCTGGTCGAGACCACGGCGATGGGGATGGCCGACGTGGCGTTCGCGGCGGGGTTCGCGAGCGTGCGCCAGTTCAACGACACGGTCCGCGCCGTCTACGGGGTGACGCCGTCGACGCTGCGCGCCGAGGCCGGGCGACGCCCGCGGGCTCGTTCGGACGGCGCGCGTCGGGGGACGGACCCGGTGCGCCCCGCGGTCACGGGGGCGCTCGTGCTGCGGCTTCCGTTCCGGGCGCCGCTGGACGCGGCCGGGCTGCTCGGGTTCCTCGCGGCGCGCGCGGTCGCGGGAGTCGAGTCGGTCCGCGACGGCTACCGGCGGACGCTGCGCCTGCCGCACGGGGCGGCGACGGTGACACTGGACCTACCCGGCGCGGCCACCGGAGGGTCCACGGGCGATCCGTCCGCCCCCGCCCACCACGCGCAGAGTGACCGGTCCGCCCCCACCCGCGAGGCGCCCGGCCACCTCACCCGCCAGGCACCCGGCGCCCCCACCCGCGAGGCACCCGGCCACCGCACCCGCCAGGCGCCCGGCGACCCCGCGGGGCACGGTGCGCGCGCCGACCGGCCGCGGCGCGGCGGCCGCGACGGTGCGCACGTCGTCGCCACGCTGCGGCTGGCCGACCCGCGCGACCTCGGACCTGCCGTGCACCGCCTGCGCCGCCTGCTCGACCTCGACGCCGATCCCTTCGCCGTCGACGCGGTGCTGGCCACCGACCCGGTGCTCGCGCCGTCGGTGGCGGCGACGCCGGGCATCCGGCTGCCCGGCACGGTCGACCCCGCCGAGACCGCGCTGCGCGCCGTGCTGGGCCAGCAGGTGTCGGTCGCCGCGGCCCGCACCGCCGCCGCCCGGTTGGCCGCGGCGCTCGGCGAGCGGTTGCCGCCGTCGCTGGCCGGGCCCGGACGAGCCCCGTCCGAGCAGCCCGAGCCGAGCGGCGCAGGGCCAGCCATGACCGCACCCTCGTCCGGCGACGACCCCGACCTGCTGTTTCCCACCCCCGACGCGGTGGCCGCCCGGGGCGCCGAGATCCTCACCGGCCCCGCCCGGCGCACCGCGACCGTCCTCGCGCTGGCCGACGCGCTCGCCACCGGCGCGCTCGTCCTGGACGCCGGGCGCGACCCCGCACGGCTGCGCGCCGAGCTGGTCGCCCTGCCCGGCATCGGGCCGTGGACCGCGGGCTACCTCGCGATGCGCGTGCTCGGCGACCCCGACGAGCTGCTCGCGGACGATCTCGCCGTCCGCCGCGGCGCGGCCGCGCTCGATCTCCCCCGGGACGCCGCCGCGCTCACCGCCCGAGCCGCCCGCTGGCGGCCGTGGCGGTCCTATGCCGCCATGCACCTGTGGGCCGCCGCGGCGACCCGCCCCGCCACCAGCCACCCCGCCACGAAGGAGCGACCGTGACCGCCACCTGGGACACCCTCGACACACCGTTCGGCCCGTTCACCGTCGTCATCGACGACGGCGCCGTGCTCGCCTCCGGCTGGACAGCCGACCTCGACGACCTCCTCCCGCTCGTGCACCCGACCCTGCGGCCGGTGCCACGCCGCGGTGACCTCGGGCCCGTGGCCGAGGCGGTGCGCCGCTACCACGCGGGCGACCTGTCCGCCGTGGACGCGGTCGCGGTGCGCCAGCGCTCCGGGGCGTTCCTGGAGCACGCCTGGGAGGTGCTGCGCGCGATTCCCGCCGGTGGCCCGGTGAGCTACACGGAGTACGCCGCGAAGGCGGGCCGGCCTGCGGCGGTGCGGGCAGCCGCGTCGGCGTGTGCGCGCAACGCGGCGGCGCTGTTCGTGCCGTGCCACCGGGTGCTGCGTTCGGACGGCGCGCTGGGCGGCTTCCGGTGGGGCGTGCAGGTCAAGCGGCGGTTGCTGGACCACGAGTCCCGGCGCTGACGCCGACCGCCACGGCCGGGGCGCCGACCATGTCGGCGCCTGCGGCGAGCGGCGTCGGGCGATCCTTCGACCAAACGTTCGACCGCTGACCGACGGTGCGACCCCGCTGACCGGTTGGTCAGGTCGTGCCCGGCGCGCCTGCCCCGGTTCCGTCGGTGTCGCGTTGCACGCTGCGTACGTGGATCTCGTCACCGCAGTGAACGTGCTGCTCATCGGCCTGCTGGCCGGCCTCGCCGCCGGGGCCGGCGCGGTCTGGCTCTTCCTGTCCTCGCGCCATCGGGTCGCCACGGCCGACACCGCCCGGGCGGCCGCCGAGGCGGGCGCGATGCTGCGCTCGGACGCCGCGGCGCTGCGGGCGGAGCGGGCGGGCCTGCTCGAACGCGTCGAGGACCTCGCCGGGGAGTGCGACCAGGCCCGCGAGCGCGCCCGCCGCGCCGAGTCGGAGGCCGCGTCGGCCACGGCCGCGCTGGCTGGCGAGCGGGACGCCGCGGTGCGCCGCGAGGAGCTGCTCACCCGCCGCGACGCCGAGCTCAAGCAGGCCTTCCAGGCGCTGTCGGCCGACGCGCTGGCCCGCAACAGCGAGTCCTTCGTGGCGCTGGCGGAGAGCCGCATCAAGGAGGCCACGACGGCGCTCGCGGCCCGCAGCGACGGTGACGCCGCTGCGCGGGCGCACGCCATCGGCAAGCTGCTCGATCCCATGGCCGCGGCGCTGCACCGCGTCGAGGGCCAGCTCCGCACCGTCGAGCGGGAGCGGGAGAACGCCTACGCGGGCCTGCGCGAGCAGGTCAGCGCCATGAGCCTCAGCTCCGAGCAGCTCCGCAGCGAGACCAAGCAGCTGGTCAACGCGCTGCGTGCACCGCAGGTGCGCGGGCGGTGGGGCGAGCTGCAGCTGGAGCGGATCGTGCAGCTCGCCGGGATGGTCGAGCACTGCGACTTCGCCACCCAGGTCACCGGCGCGGGTGCGGACGGCGCGGTGCGGCCCGACATGGTGGTGCGGCTCGCGGGTGGCAAGCAGATCGTGGTGGACGCGAAGGTGCCGTTCGCGGCGTACCTGGAGGCCGTCGAGACGCAGGACCCGGACGTGCACGCCGAGCGCCTCGTCGCGCATGCCCGCCAGCTCCGGCAGCACGTCGACGCCCTGGCGGCCAAGAGCTACTGGGAGGCGTTCGAGCCGTCCCCGGAGTTCGTGGTGCTGTTCGTGCCGGGCGACCCGTTCCTGGAGGCCGCCTGCCAGGCCGACCCTGCGTTGCTGGAGCACGCGTTCTCCCGGCACGTCGTCGTCGCCACCCCGACGACGCTGATCGCGCTGCTGCGCACGGTCGCGTACACGTGGCGGCAGGAGGCGCTGGCCCGCAACGCCGCCCAGGTGCACCTGCTGGGCAAGGACCTGCACGGCCGGCTCGCCACCATGGGCGGGCACGTCGCGAAGCTGGGCCGCAGCCTCGACACGGCCGTCGACTGCTACAACAAGACGGTGTCGTCGCTGGAGACGCGCGTGCTGGTCACCGCCCGCAAGCTCACCGAGCTGGAGGTGGCCGACGGCGAGTTGCCGGCGCCCGCGCAGGTGGAGCGCTCACCGCGGGTGGTGTCGGCGCCGGAGCTGGTGGCCTCGGCGGAGGAGTCGCTGGTCGCGCTGGCGTTCCCGGACCGCTCGCTCGCGGCCGCCCTGGGCAGCGCCGCCGAGCGGCGGGACGCGCGCACGGGCGACCCCGCCCACGCGGAGCCGCACGCGCCCGCACGAGCTAGCGTGGCGAGGTGACCACCTCCGACCGGCCGCCCGCCAGCGCCCGCAACGGCCCCGGTTTCCCGATGCGCGAGCGGTCGTCGATCGCCACCGTGCTGGGGCTGCCCCCGGCGGCGGCGTTCGGTCTGGGCGCCGGCGGCACCGTCCTGGGTGTGCTCATCGACATCCTGCGCATCGGCACGGTCGGCGGGGTGTTCACGGCCTTCTACTTCATGGGCTGCGTGCTGGCGGTGGCGTGGGTGCGCCGGCGCAACCTCTTCGGACCGATGGTGGCGCCGCCGTTGCTGCTGGCCGCCGTCGTGCCCGCCGTCGTGCTGCTGGCCGCGCCGCCGCGGCCCGGCAGCGGCATCACCGAACAGCTCATCGCGGTGGGCGCGCCGCTGGTCAACGCGTTCCCGCAGATGGCGACCACCTCCGCGATCGTGGTCGCACTCGGGGTCGCCCGGATCCTGCTCCAGCCGATCGCGCCGCCCGGCAGCACGCCGCTCGCCCGGCTGGCGGCCGTCGTGGGCCGAGGCCGCGCCGCGCGCGTGTAGCGGCGCCGGATCAGCGGGCGGCGCGGCTCGGGCGCAGCTCGCGCGGCAGGGAGAACGTCAGCGTCTCCTGCGCGGTGGTGATCTCCTCGACCTCGCCCCAGCCGCGCTCGGCGAGGTAGTCGAGCACGCCGCGCACGAGCACCTCGGGCACCGACGCGCCGCTGGTGACCCCGACCGTCACGACGCCGTCGAGCCAGGCGTCGTCGATCTCGCGGGCGTAGTCGATCAGGTACGAGGCCCCGGCCCCCGCCGACAGCGCCACCTCCACCAGCCGCACCGAGTTCGACGAGTTGCGCGAGCCCACGACCAGGACGAGGTCGCAGCGCGCGGCCATCGCCTTCACCGCGACCTGGCGGTTCTGGGTGGCGTAGCAGATGTCGTCGCTGGGCGGGTTCTGCAAGGTGGGGAAGCGCTCGCGCAGCGCGTGCACCGTCTCCATCGTCTCGTCGACGCTGAGCGTGGTCTGCGAGAGCCACACGACCTTCTCGGGGTCGCGCACGGTCACGGCGGCGACGTCCTCGGCGGTCTCGACGAGCTGGATGTGCTGCGGCGCCTCCCCGGAGGTGCCCTCCACCTCCTCGTGGCCGTGGTGGCCGACGAGCAGGATGTCGTAGTCCTCGCGGGCGAACCGCTTCGCCTCGTGGTGCACCTTGGTGACCAGCGGGCAGGTGGCGTCGATGGTGCGCAGGCCGCGCTCACGGGCCTGGTCGTGCACCGAGGGGGCGACGCCGTGGGCGGAGAAGACGACGAGCGCGCCCTCGGGCACCTCGTCGGTCTCGTCCACGAAGATCGCGCCGCGCTCGGTGAGGGTCTCGACGACGTGCACGTTGTGCACGATCTGCTTGCGCACGTAGACCGGGGCGCCGTGCTGCTCCAGTGCCTGCTCGACGGCCTCGACGGCCCGGTCGACGCCTGCGCAGTAGCCGCGCGGCTTGGCCAGCAGGACACGCTTGGTGTCGGTAGCGGTCATGCCTCCAGCCTACGGACCCGCCCGGACGGTGCCCGCCCAACGTGATCGCCCCCTCCCGGCGGCGTTCGACCCGGCGTGCCGCATGCCGCCGAGCAGGGAAGAATGCGGGGTATGAAGCCGCTGCCGCTGCCGCTCCGGATCGCCGCCGGTCTCGTCGCCACCGCCGTCGAGCAGGCCCGGGAGCTGCCCCGGCGGGCCGTGGAGTTCCCGGTGACGGCCGTGAGCCAGGCGCTGCAGGCGTCCATGCGGGTGCAGCAGACGATCACCGAGCTGGCGATCAAGGGCGACCGGGCGCTGGGGGCGCTGCGCCCGGTGGAGGAGAAGCCGAGCTGGGCGACGTTCGACGAGGACCTCGACGACGATCACCGGCCGGCCAACGGCGTCACCCCGCTCGCCCGTCCCGGCGACCGGCAACGCCCGGGGCGCGACGGGGACACCCCCGCGCCGGCCGAGCGCCACCGCCCCGAGCCCGAGCGCATCCCCGTGGCGCGCCCGCCCGCCGCCCGGGTGGAGACGATCACACCCGAGCCGCCGGAGCCGGTCGACGCCACCGCGGGCGGCCCGAACGTCCTGCCCGGCTACGCCGCGATGAGCATCGCGGCGCTGCGGGCGCGGTTGCGCAACCTCAGCATCGACGACCTGCACACGCTGCTGGAGTGGGAGAACGCGCACGAGGCGCGGCCCCCGTTCGTCACGATGCTCACCAACCGGATCGCCACGGTCTCCGCGCCGTGACGCCGGGTCCGTCGTGACGACCACGGCCGACGCGCCGTGGCCGGTCCGCACGGTCGCCCGCAAGATCGCCGAATGGGTCGACCGGCTCGGCCCGGTCTGGGTGGAGGGCCAGCTCGCGCAGGTCACCGCCCGGCCGGGCACGGGCACCGCGTTCCTCGTGCTGCGCGACCCGGCCGCCGACGTGTCCTTGCAGCTCACCGCCCCGATCGGGTTGGTCCGCGACGGTGGTCCGGCGGTCGCGGAGGGCAGCCGCGTCGTCGTGCACGGCAAGCCGTCGTTCTTCCTCGGCCGGGGCACGCTGTCGCTGCGGGTGGACGAGATCCGCGCGATCGGCGTCGGCGAGCTGCTCGCCCGGATCGAGCGGTTGCGCAAGCTGCTCGCCGCCGAGGGGCTCTTCGACGCCGCCCGCAAGCGCCGGCCCCCGTTCCTGCCGCGCTGCATCGGCCTGGTCACCGGGCGGGCATCGGCGGCCGAGCACGACGTCGTCACCAACGCCACGGCGCGCTGGCCCGCGGCCCGGTTCCGGACCTGTCACACCGCCACGCAGGGCGCGCTGGCCGTGCCGCAGATCGTCGAGGCGCTGGGCGTGCTGGACCGCGACCCCGAGGTGGACGTCATCGTGCTCGCCCGCGGCGGGGGCAGCGTCGAGGACCTGCTGGCGTTCTCCGACGAGACGCTGTGCCGGGCGGTCGCGGCGTGCCGCACGCCGGTGGTGTCGGCGATCGGGCACGTGCCCGACACCCCGCTGGTCGACCACGTGGCCGACCTGCGCTGCTCCACCCCCACCGAGGCGGGCCGCCGCCTCGTCCCCGACCTGCGCGAGGAGGCCGCGCGGATCGCCGGGCTGCGCGACCGGGCGCGGCGCGCGCTCGCGGGCTGGGTCGACCGCGAGCGGCGGTTGCTGGGGGCGCTGCGCGCGCGCCCCGTGCTGGCTGATCCGCTCGCCGGCCTCGAAGCGCGGGCGACGGACGTGGCGCGGCTGCGCGAGGCGTCGCGGGCCTGCCTGCACCGCAGCCTGGACCGTCGCGACGCGGAACTGGCCCACCTGCGCGCCCGGCTGGCCACGCTGGGCCCGGCCGCGACGCTCGCCCGCGGCTACGCGGTGGTGCAGCGCGTGACCGGCGCGGACGTCGCGCCGCTGCTGAGGTCGACCGCGGAGGTCGAACCGGGCGCGCCCCTGCGCATCCGCGTGGCCGACGGCGCCGTCCTGGCCCGCGTCGAGGCACCGTGACCGCGACCCGCGCGGTGCACCCGCTCCTCGCGGCCGCCACCGCAGCTGCGAGGAGCACAATCGGCGCGCGGATCACGGGCAGGCGGGAGGCGGGCGGGGACCATGGGTGAGCAGGCGGCGGTCGGCGAGCTGGGCTACGAGCAGGCGCGCGACGAGCTCGCCGAGGTCGTGCGCGCGCTGGAGCAGGGCGGGATCGGCCTCGACGAGTCCGTGGCGCTGTGGGAGCGGGGGGAGGCGCTGGCCCGGCGGTGCGAGGAGCAGCTCGCGGGCGCCCGCGACCGGGTACAGGCGGTGCTCGACCGCGCCGAGGGCCCCGACTCCGCTGCGGCGCCGGACAGCTGACCGCCCGGCCCGGCGAGCCCCGAGCGGGTGCGGTACAGGTCCTTTGCTCTGCGCACCCATACGCAACGGCCCGGTGAGCCGGCGCACGAGCGGGCCCGCGGGCGGTGATGCGTATCGGTGCGCAGAGCAAAGGATGCACGAACACACCTGTACCGCCGGCACGGCCACCCGTCAGCGCGGGGCGGCACCCGCCGTCAGCGCGGGGCGGCACCCACCGGGAGTCGCGCGCCCGCCAGCACCGCGGCCGCCAGCACGCGGAACTCGGCGTCGTCGCCGCTGCCGGTGACCAGCAGCCGCACGCCGTCGACGTCGGCGACCCACACCGGTTCGGCGCCGCCGTAGACCACCCACACCCGACCCGCCACCTCGACGGTCCCCCGGCCCGGCGGCAGCGCGCCGGCGGCGTCCCGCACGACGATCTCCTCGGCGGCGTCGCTCTGCACGAGCTGGACGTAGCGGCCCGCCCCGGTGAGGTAGCCGACCCGCACGGCGCTCCCGCCGTCGAGCGCGGCCCGGTCGACCGCGTTGGCGCGCCAGCCCGGCGGGACCGCGGGTACCCGCAGCACGAACGGCACCTGCGGCGCGAGGTCGCGCAGCAGTGCGGGGGCGTCGACGCTCGGCCCGGCCGACGGGTCGAACGACGGCCCGCCGGGGCTGAACGAGCACCGCGAGAGCCCGCCGAACAGCAGGATCACCGGCAGCAGCACGAGGATCGCCCCGACCAGCTGCCGCACGCCCAGCGACGACCGGGGCGGCGGGGTCCACGGGCGTTCGGGCGGGCCGGCGTCGAAGGTCACGCCCCGATCGTCCCAGCCGGGCGCGCGCAGCTCACCCCGACCGTGCCGCATCTGTCAGGATCATCCGCAGGCACAGCAGGGGAGGGCCTTGAAGATGAGCTCGTCGGGCACGGCTGAGACAGCGCCGGAACGCCGCCGGGAGGCTCCGGACCGCAACCTCGCGATGGAGCTGGTGCGGGTCACCGAGGCCGCGGCGATGGCGGCGGGTCGCTGGGTGGGGCGTGGGGACAAGAACGGCGGCGACGGGGCCGCGGTCGACGCGATGCGCCAGCTCATCCACACCGTCTCGATGCGCGGGGTCGTCGTGATCGGGGAGGGCGAGAAGGACGAGGCGCCCATGCTCTTCAACGGCGAGCAGGTGGGCAACGGCGAGGGACCCGACTGCGACGTCGCCGTCGATCCCATCGACGGCACCACCCTCATGGCCAAGGGCATGCCCAACTCGGTGGCCGTGCTGGCCGTGGCCGAGCGGGGCGCCATGTTCGACCCGTCCGCGGTGTTCTACATGGAGAAGCTGGCCGTCGGACCGGAGGCCGCCGACGTCATCGACATCACTGCCCCGGTGGGGGAGAACATCCGCGCGGTGGCCCGGGCCAAGGGCATCGACGTGGCCGACGTCAGCGTGTGCGTGCTCGACCGGCCCCGGCATGCCGAGCTGGTGAAGGACATCCGCCGCACCGGCGCGCGGATCCACTTCATCTCCGACGGCGACGTGGCCGGGGCGATCTCCGCCGCCCGCCCCAACACCGGCATCGACCTGCTGTTCGGCATCGGCGGCACGCCCGAGGGCATCATCACGGCGGCGGCGCTCAAGTGCATGGGCGGCGCGATCCACGCCCGGCTGTGGCCGCGTGACGACGACGAGCGCGGCAAGGCGCTCGACGCGGGCCACGACCTCGACCGCGTGCTCACCACCGACGACCTCGTGCGCGGGGACAACGTGTTCTTCTGCGCCACCGGCATCACCGACGGCGACCTGCTGCGCGGCGTGCACTACCGCGCGGGCGGCTGCACGACGCAGTCGATCGTGATGCGCTCGAAGTCCGGCACCGTCCGGATGATCGACGGCTACCACCGGCTCACGAAGCTGCGCGAGTACGCCTCGATCGACTTCGACCTCTCCGACGAGCAGCTCGCCGCCGAGGAGCACATGCCACCGCTGCCCTGATCGCCGCCGGCCACTGCCCTGATCGCCGGGGACGTGACGAAATCGTGAGCAACAGATCACTCGATCGGGGCTCGTAGCGTTCCCCGACGGCCGCGATCCTCTGTGGACCGGGTTGCCGGGTCCACCGATCGGGAGGTCAGGCGTGGGGATGCTCCGGGCGCTGTGTGTCACCGCCGCCGTCGTCGCCCTGACGGTCGTCGCCGGCGGCGCGCCCGCCACCGCCGAGCCGCCGGCTGCAGCACCGTCGGCACCGGCGATCCCCGCGGCCCCTGCGATCGCCCCCGCCCCCGCGCCAACACTCGTCGCGGGCACCCCGTGCTCGCCGAGCGCGCGGGCGTGCGCGGACCTGTCGAGCAACCAGGCGTGGCTGATCCGCGACGGCCAGGTCGTGTACGGCCCCACCCGCATCGTGCACGGCAAGAAGGGCCACCGCACCCCGGCCGGGACGTTCCGGGTGTTCTTCAAGAACCGCCACCACGTCAGCTCGATCTACGACGTCGCGATGCCCAACGCGGTGTTCTTCAACGGCAACATCGCCTTCCACCAGGGCCCGCTGCGCGGCGGCTCGCACGGGTGCGTGCGGCTGTCGAAGGCGGCCTCGCAGGTGTTCTTCGGCGCGCTGCGCTACGGCGACGTCGTGCAGGTCGTGCGGTAGCAGACCCGGGCCGACCGGCCGGGCGCCGACACTCGCGGCACCCGGCCGTCGCGGCTCACCAGACGGACTGCACGACCGTCCCGCTGTGCAGCGTCTGCACCTGCACCCGGCCCGACCACTCCATGAACGCGGGCAGCTCGCTCCAGCTGTCGATGGCGAGCTTCCAGTGGTTGGCCACCCCGGCGGGCGTGGCGTAGATCTCGGACAGCACGAAGACCGTGTTTCCGGTCTGCGGCGAGTTGGGGTCGAGCGGGTTGCTCAGCTCCGGTCCCTTGGAGATCTTGTACGAGATCAGCTCCTCGTCGCCCTCGCGCGGGTGGCCGGTCATCCACCGCGCGTGGTGAGCGAAGATGCGGTCCCCCTCGGCGACCTCGTCCGGGCCGACCGTCCACATGACGACGATGTTCGTCCTGTCCCTGTCCGACATGATCTCCCCCTGGGGGACGCGATGGTCACGTCGATGCGCCGGCTCACGGCGTGCGCCGGCCGACGTCGCTCCCCAGCGCCCGACCCTAGGGAGCGGCCGGCATCGGGCGACATACGTAGAACTGCGACGTCCGGACGAGCAGCGACGACCCGCGCAGCGCTACCCGAGCAGGCCCAGCCGCTGGGCGCGCAGCACCGCCGACACCCGGTCGGCGACGCCGAGCTTGGCGTAGGCGCGCTCGAGGTGCTTGTGCACGGTTCGCTCGGCGATCCCCAGCCGGTGCGCGGCCGCGCAGGCGGTGAGCCCGCCGGTCACCGCGGCGAGCACCTCGCGCTCCCGCGGCGTCAGGCGCACGCCGGGTTCACCGCCGGCCTCCGCCGTCGCGTCGAGCGCACGCACCTGGACGTCCAGGCCGATCAGCAGCCGCTGCAGCACCTCGGCCAGCGCGATCTCGGCACGCGTGAACGGCGTGTCGCGGGCGAGGACGAAACCCCCGCCGCGCAGGGGCAGGATGAGCCGCGCCCCGCCCGGCTCGTCGACCCGCCCCCCGCCGTCCGGCCAGACCCGCTTGCGCCCGCACGACCGGTAGGCGCAGCTGCGCGCGCCGAATGTCGCCATCAGCTGCCGCGCCACCCGCTCGGCCGGGTACCCGCGCAACGGCCGCGCCAGCAGCTCAGCCACCAGCTCCAGCCACTCCTGCTCGACGTCCATGTCTCCCCCGCCGTGGGGCTCGCACGGACGGCGCGGTTCGTTAACAGCCGGCGATCACCGGCCGAGCGCGGTGTGGAACGCGTGCGCGTCGCTGATGTCCTCGAACGACGCCTCCAGGCCGTCGCGCATCCGGATGACGTGGGCGAAGCGGGAACTCATCGACGCTCCGGTGCCGGCGGCCGTGCCGGTGAACCGGCCGAGCACGACGATCACGTCGCCGGCCTCGAGGAACTCGTCGGGGGTCACCGCGAACTCGCTCCAATCCGCCGGGATCCGCCCGAAGACCTCCTCCGCCACCTGCTGCAGGCCGACGTAGCGGCCCCGGTACGGCCCGGCTGCCTCGATCCACTCGATGTCGGGCGCCATCACGGCGAGGACGGCCGGGATGTCGCCGCGTCCGAACGCGTCGTACGCGCCCTGCACGGTCGCGAGGTTGCTCTGCGTCGTCGTCATGGCGGCCAGCGTTCGCCGGTCCCGTCGGGCGGCGACAGTGCGGAAACTACGTATTGCATCGCGGGGCTGCGGGCAGGCGGGGGGTCGAGAAGACTGCGCCCATGAGCAGGTACCGCATCGAGCACGACACGATGGGCGAGGTCCGGGTGCCCGCGGACGCGCTGTGGCGCGCGCAGACCCAGCGGGCCGTCGAGAACTTCCCGATCTCCGGGCGCAGCCTGGAACGCGCCCAGATCCGGGCGCTGGGCTTGGTCAAGGCGGCAGCGGCACGGGTGAACGGGCGGCTCGGCGTGCTGGACGGCGACGTCGCGGCGGCCGTCGCTGCCGCGGCGGACGAGGTGGCCGCCGGGCTGCACGACGCGCACTTCCCCGTCGACGTGTTCCAGACCGGCTCGGGCACCAGCTCCAACATGAACGCCAACGAGGTGATCGCCTCGGTCGCGCTGCGCGCCGGGCTGGACGACGTGCACGCGAACGACCACGTCAACGCCTCGCAGTCGTCCAACGACGTGTTCCCCACGACCATCCACCTGGCCGCGACCGAGGCGCTCGCCACCGACGTGATCCCGGCGTGCGAGCACCTCGGCGCGGCGCTGCGCCGCCGGGCCGCGGACTGGGCGGGCGTCGTCAAGGCCGGCCGCACCCACCTGATGGACGCGGTACCGATCACCCTCGGGCAGGAGGCGGGCGGCTGGGCGACCCAGGCCGAGAACGGCGCCGCCCGCCTGCGCGACGTGCTCCCCCGGCTCGGGCAGTTGCCGATCGGCGGCACCGCCGTCGGAACGGGCCTCAACGCACCGGACGGGTTCGGCGCCGCCGTCGTCGCGGAACTGCGGGCCGCGACCGGGCTCGACACGCTGACCGAGGCGCCCGACCACGTCGAGGCGCAGGGCGCCCGCGACGGGCTGGTGGAGGCGTCGGGGGCGCTGCGGACGGTGGCCGTGTCACTGTTCAAGATCGCCAACGACCTGCGCTGGCTGGGCTCGGGGCCGCGCACGGGCCTGGCCGAGCTGCGCCTGCCCGACCTCCAGCCCGGCAGCTCGATCATGCCCGGCAAGGTCAACCCGGTGATCTGCGAGGCGACGATGATGGTCGCCGCGCAGGTGATCGGCAACGACGCGTGCGTCGCGTTCGCCGGGTCGCAGGGCAACCTCGAGCTCAACGTGATGATGCCGGTGATGGCGCGCAACGTCCTGGAGTCGGCCCGGCTGCTGGCAGCGGTGGCCCGGTTGCTCGCCGACAAGGTCGTGGCGGGTGCGGAGGCCGACGAGGCGCGGATGCGCGAGTACGCCGAGTCGTCCCCCTCGGTCGTGACCCCGCTGAACCGGCACCTCGGATACGAGGAGGCGGCGTCGATCGCGAAACAGTCGCTGCGGGAACGCCGGACGATCCGCGAGGTCGTGCTGGAGCGCGGGCACGTCGAGAACGGGACGTTGACCGTCGAGCAGCTCGACGCCGCGCTCGACGTCCTGGCGATGGCGCGCGGCGGTCGGTGAGCCGGAACTGTCGGGGCTGCGTGCCACACTGCCCATGACCGAGGAGGTGCACGTCATGGCCCAGCCACTGCCGGACGCAGACATCGCGGCCGCCCAGCCGAGGCTGCTGACGATCGCCGAGTACCTGGCGATCGGCGAAGTCGAGCCCGGGTACACCGAGTTGTTCGAGGGACGGGTGGTACGGGTGCCGAGCCCGCAGGCCAGACACAACCGTGCCGGGTACCGCATCGCAGGTGCGCTGGAGCCGCAGCTCCCTGCGCACCTGGAGGTCATCCTCGACGTGGACGTCGACCTCGAGCTCGCCCGCCCGGAAGACTTCGGCTTCTCCCGGCGTCCGGACTTCATCGTGGTTCACAAGTCCGCCGTGAGTCGGCAGGGCACCGAGGGCGGGATGCTGCGGGCGCCCGACGTCGTCATCATCGGCGAGATCGTGTCCTTCGGATCCAAGCGCACCGACTACGTGATGAAGCGCGGCGAGTACGCCGACGCCGGGATCCCGTACTACTGGATCGTCGACCTCCGCGAGCCGGTGTCGTTGCTGGCCTGCCACCAGGCGGGCGAGTTCGGGTACGCCGACAGTGGCGAGATCACCGGCACGTTCACCGCCGCGGACCCGTTCCCGCTCACCCTCGATCTCGACTCGCTGCTGTAGCGGCCCCGGCGCTTCACCCGCCCGCCCGGCGGTTGTCACCGCAGCGTCATGTCGTGCACGATTCGCTCGCCGAGGGTGATCAGCGGCGATCCCCGAACGAGCGATCTGGAGCGGACATGCGACACGGACGGCGAGCGACGGTCGTGATCGGTGCGGTGCTGGCCACCGCCCTCACCGGGTGCGTCAGCTCCGGCGGCGGCTCGGACGCGCCCGCCGCGGGGTCGGGCTGGGCGAGCGCCACGTCGGCGGCCGAGGGCGGCGGGTTCGACGCGCTCGTGGCCGCGGCCAAGGAGGAGGGCGTGCTCAACGTCATCGCGCTGCCGCCCGACTGGGCCAACTACGGCGCCATGATCAGCACGTTCTCGCAGAAGTACGGCATCCGCGTGGAGTCCGCCAACCCGGAGGGCTCCAGCCAGGACGAGATCAACGCCGTCCAGCAGCTCGGCACCCAGGAGCGGGCGCCGGACGTGCTCGACCTGGGCCAGTCCTTCGCCAACGGCAACGTCGCGCTCTTCGCGCCGTACAAGGTGCAGACCTGGGACGCGATCCCGGCGGCGAACAAGGACCCGAACGGGGCGTGGGTCAACGACTACGGCGGCTACGTCTCCATCGGCTGCAACACCTCGCTGGTGCCGGTGTGCCCGGCGACGATCGCCGATCTCGCCAAACCCGAGTACGCGGGCAAGGTCGCGCTCAACGGCGACCCCACGCAGGCGGCGTCGGCCTTCGCCTCGGTGTGGGCGGGCGCGCTGGCCAACGGCGGCTCGCTCGACCAGATCGACCCGGGCGTGGCGTTCTTCGGCAGCCTCGCCCAGAGCGGCAACCTGCTCAAGATCGACCCGACGCCGGCCACGATCCAGAGCGGCCAGACCCCGATCGTGCTCGACTGGGACTACCTCAACGTCACCGAGGTCGAGAAGAACAAGGCCAACTTCACGTGGTCGGTGGCGGTGCCGTCCGACGGGCTGTTCGCGCAGTACTACGCGCAGGCGATCAACAAGAACGCCCCGCACCCGGCGGCGGCGCGGCTGTGGCAGGAGTTCCTCTACTCCGACGAGGGCCAGAACCTGTGGCTGGCCGGCAAGGCCCGGCCCGTGCGCCTGGACGCCATGACGCAGGCGGGCACGGCCGATCCGGCGTTGCTCGCGGTGCTGCCGCAGGTTGCCGGCGAGGCGCAGTTCCCCACCCAGGCGCAGACCGACGCCGCGCAGGCGGTGGTGGCGCAGAGCTGGGCCGGCGCCACGTCGTGATCTCCGCCGTCGCGACCCGGCCGGCCCCGCCGCCGGCGACCCGCCTTCAGTGATCCGGCCGCGGGTGACCCCGCCGTGACGCTGCTCGAGCGCCCGCGCGCGCCCGCCGATCCCGCGCCGGCCCGGCGGACGGCGCCGTGGCGGGCCGCGCTCGGGCTCGTCCCGTTCGCGGGCTACCTGCTGGTGTTCCTCGGCGGGCCGCTGTTCTTCGTGGTCAGCGGGGCGCTGTCGGACCCGGACGGCCGCCCGACGCTGGACAACGTCGTCGCCTCGCTCACCGAGCCGCAGTACCGGGCGGCGTTCGCGTCGAGCCTGTGGATCTCGGCGGTGACGGCCGTGATCGGTGCGGTGTTCGGTGCGTTCCTCGCGCAGGCGGTGCTCACCGGCCGGTTGCGGCGGGTCGTGTCCACGGCATCCGGGGTGCTCGCCTACTTCGGCGGGGTGCCGCTGGCGTTCGCGTTCATCGCCGCGCTCGGCCAGACCGGCCTGACGACGCTGTGGCTGCGCGCCGCCGGCGTCGACCTCTATGCGCTCGGCTTCCGGATCGACTCGCTCACCGGGCTGGGGCTCACCTACGTCTACTTCCAGGTGCCGCTGATGGTCATCCTGATCACCCCGGCACTGGAGGGTCTGGCGCCGCAGTGGCGGGAGGCCGCGGAGAACCTGGGCGCGTCGGCGTGGACGTACTGGCGTCACGTCGCGCTGCCCGTGCTCACCCCGGCGCTGGGCGCGGCGACGCTGGTGCTGTTCGGCAACGCGTTCGCCGCCTACGCCACGGCGCTCGCGCTCACCAGCGGGCAGATCCCGATCGTGCCTACGGCGATCGCGGCGGCGCTGTCGGGCAACGTGCTCACCGACCGGCAGAACATCGGGCTCGCGCTCGGGCTGGACATGGTGGCGGTGATCGCCGTGGTGATGGCCGGGTACCTGCTGCTGCAACGCCGGGCCTCGCGGTGGTCGCGGTGAGGCGCTGGCGGGTCGTCGTGCTCGCGCTGGCGGCCGGGTACTTCCTGCTGCCGCTGGTGGCGGCCGCCGAGTTCAGCCTGCGCGCGCCCGGCGGCTACGGGGTGGCGAACTACCTGGCCGTCGTCCGCGACGACGCGCTGGCCTCGGCGGTGCTCACGTCGTTGCTGATCGCGGTGCTCACCGCGGCGGTCACGCTGGCGCTGGTGGTGCCCACGGCGGTGTGGGTGCGGTTGCGGCTGCCGGCGCTGTCGGGCCTGTTGGAGAGCGTGACGATCCTGCCTATCGTGATCCCGCCGGTGGTGATGGCGGCCGGGATCGCGTTCGTGCAGGCCAACCTGGACGGGCCGGTGTTCCGCGAACTGTTCGCCTCGTCCACCACGGCGCTCACCCCGTTCTACGTCGTGCTGGCACTGCCCTTCGCCTACCGGGCGGTGGACAACGGATTGGCCGCGGTGCCGCTGCGCACGCTCGTGGAGGCCGCGCGCAACCTCGGCGCGGGCCGCGTCGCCACGCTGGTGCGGGTGGTGCTGCCCACGGTGCGCACCGCCGTGCTGGGGGCGGCGTTCCTCACCCTGGCGCTGGTGCTGGGCGAGGTCGTGATCGCGCGGATCCTGCTCTACACCGACACGTTCCCGGTGGCCGTGATCGAGATCGGCCGGTCGGCGGCCGGGGTGTCGGTGGCCCTGTCGCTGGCCGCGCTGGTGTTCACGTGGGTGCTGCTGCTCGCCGTGTCGTTCGCGGGCGGCCGGACGGGGAGGGCCCGATGACCGACCTGATCGCCGCGACCGCGCAGGAGACGACCGGCCGCGGGGTGGCCGTGGAGTTCCGCGGCATCCGGCGCAGCTACGGCGCCACGCACGCCCTCGACGGCCTCGACCTCGTCCTGCGCCCTGGGGAACTGCTCGCCCTGCTCGGGCCGTCGGGCTGCGGGAAGACCACCGCGCTGCGGCTGCTCGCCGGGTTCGACAAACCCACCGCCGGGCGGGTGATCGTCGGCGACCGCGACGTCACCGACCTGCCCGCGAGCCGCCGCGACACCGGCATGGTGTTCCAGGCGTACTCGCTGTTCCCGACGATGACGGCGGCGGACAACGTCGGCTTCGGGCTGCGGATGCGCAAGGTGGCCGCCGCGGCGCGGGCGCGGCGGGCGGGCGAACTGCTGGAGCTGGTGGGGCTCGGCGAGCGTGCCGCGGCGTACCCGCACGAGCTGTCCGGCGGCCAGCAGCAGCGGGTGGCGCTGGCGCGGGCGCTGGCGGTGTCGCCCTCGGTGCTGCTGCTCGACGAGCCGCTCTCGGCCCTGGACGCGCGCGTGCGGGTGCAGCTGCGCGACGAGATCCGGCGGTTGCAGCTCGCCGAGGGGATCACGACGCTGTTCGTCACCCACGACCAGGCCGAGGCGCTCGCCGTCGCCGACCGGGTGGCGGTGCTGTACCGGGGGCGATTGGAGCAGGTCGGCACGCCGCAGGAGGTGTACGGCGCCCCGGCCACCGGGTTCGTCGCGGAGTTCGTGGGCGTGCAGAACCGGTTGCCCGCCGAGCCGGTGGGGCCGGGGCGGGTCCGCGTGCTCGGCGCGGAGGTGGCGTTGGACGGCGAGCTCGGCGCGTCCCGTGTGGTGGCGGTGCGGCCCGAGGCGCTGGCGGTCGGCGGCGGCGGGACATCGGCGCGGGTCGTGACGTCGACGATCCTCGGGCCCGTCACCCGGCTGGCGCTCGACCTGGGCGAGCGCGAGGTGGTCGTCGACGCCGCCAGCCGCCCGGACCTGCCCCGTGCGGGCGCGACGACGACCGTCCGGATCACCGCCGAGCGGGTCCGCGCCGCCGCGACCTGACGCCCGGGTGGTCGCCGGCCCGGCGAGCGTGCCCCCACTCACGTCGCAGCCTGCCTGACCGCACGCTCGCCGGCTCGCCGCAGGCAAGCGCGTGCCGAGCGTGCGCCCACTCACGTCGCAGCCTGCCTGACCGCACGCTCGACCCGTCGGCGGCCGGGGCGTGGGTCCGGGCGTTCTGTCGGGGTGCGCTGGCACTATCGCGACGTGCTGCTCGCCGAGGTCGTCGCCGCGTCCGCCGCGGTCGCCGCCACCCGGTCGCGCACGGCGAAGGCCACCGCACTCGCCGCGCTGCTGCGCGCCGCCGCGCCCGGGGAGGTCGTCGCGGCCACGGCCTGGCTGGCGGGCGAGCCGCGCCAGGGCCGGATCGGCGCGGGCTGGCGCACGCTCACCGGCGTCGACGCCCCCGCCGCCGCCGAGCCCGCACTCACGGTCACGGCCGTCGACGAGGCGATCGATGAGCTCGCCGCCACCTCCGGAACCGGCTCCACCGCCCGCCGGGCGGCGTTGCTGGCCGGGTTGTTCGGCTCCGCCACCGCGGGCGAGCAGGCGTTCCTGCGTCACCTGCTCACCGGTGAGCTGCGCCAGGGCGCGCTGGAGGGCGTGATGCTCGACGCCGTGGCCGCCGCCGCGGGTGTCCCGGCCGCCGCCGTGCGCCGCGCGTTCATGCTGTCCGGGCGGCTCCCCGAGACGGCCGCGCTGGCGCTGGCCGGCGGGGCCGCCGCGCTCGACGCCGTCACCCTCGAAGTCGGGCGCCCGGTGCGGCCGATGCTCGCCAGCCCCGGCGCGTCCCTCGACGCCGCGCTCGCCACCCTCGGGCCCGAGGTCACCGTCGAGTACAAGCTCGACGGGGCCCGCATCCAGGTGCACCGTCGCGGCGAGGAGGTGCGGGTGTGGACGCGCACGCTGCGCGACATCACCGCGGTCGTGCCGGAGCTGGTCGAGCACGTCCGGGCCCTGCCGTGCCGCACCGCGGTGCTGGACGGGGAGACACTCGCGCTCCACGACGACGGCCGCCCGCGGCCGTTCCAGGAGTCGATGAGCCGATTCGGTAGCGACGGTGCACCCACCCTGCTGAGCCCGTTCTTCTTCGACTTGCTCCACGTCGACGGTGCCGACCTGCTCGACGAGCCGCTGCGGACCCGGCTGGACGCGCTGGCCGGGCTGCTCGACGCCCACCCCGCCCTGCGGATGCCTGGGACGCAGCGCCCCACCCCCGAGCAGGCCGCGGCCCTGCTGGACCGGGCGCTGGCCGACGGGCACGAGGGCGTGGTCGTGAAGGCGCTCGACGCGCCTTACGCGGCGGGCCGGCGCGGCATGGCGTGGCAGAAGGTCAAGCCGGTGCACACCCTCGATCTCGTCGTGATCGGCGCGGAGTGGGGGTACGGCCGGCGCACCGGGACGCTGTCCAACATCCATCTCGGCGCGCGCGACCCCGGCGGCGGCGAGCCGGTGATGGTCGGCAAGACCTTCAAGGGCATGACCGACGAGCTGCTCGCCTGGCAGACGGCCACGTTCCCCGCGCTGACTCGGGAGGACCGCGGGCACGCCGTGCTCCTGCGGCCGGAGCTGGTGGTCGAGATCGCGCTGGACGGCGTGCAGCGCAGCATCCGCTACCCGGGCGGCGTGGCCCTGCGGTTCGCCCGGGTGGTGCGCTACCGCCCGGACAAGACGCCCGCCGAGGCCGACACCATCGACGCCGTGCGCGCGCTGCTGCCCTGACCAGCTGCCATAAGCGCAACGGCACGGTCACCATCCCGGCGCAGGCCCGCCGCGCGCTCGGTCTGGACCGGCCGGGAGTCCAGCTGGAGGTGGCGCTGCGCGACGGCGAGCTGGTCCTCGTCCCGCACATCGCCGTGCCGGCCGAGACCGCATGGTTCTGGACCGACGGTCACCAGGCGGCCGAACGTGCGGCCGACGCCGATATCGCCGCGGGCCGCATCACCGAGTTCGACGACGCCGAACACCTGCTCCGCCACCTGGAGGAGATCGGCGACCAGGCCGGCGGATGAGGTACCGGACGACCGCGGCATTCGACCGCGACATCGTCCGGCCGCCCCCCGAGCACCGGCAACTCTTCGTGCGCGAGCTGCGCGACCATTTCCTGCCCGCCGTCGACGCCGGTGGCATCAGCGGCTCCCCGAACTGGCCGCGCCGCCTGCGCATCCACCGGCTCGCCGGCAGCCCGGTCTACTCGCTGACGTGGAACTTCTCCTCGCCCGACGGCCGCGCGACCTTCCATCTCGACGGGTCCGGCGACGAGCCCGTCCTGGTCTGGCACCGGATCGGCGACCACGGGATCCACCGCGAGCCGTGAGCGTCGCGCGCGGGTAGCATCGCCGTTCCGTGCGCTTCCTCGACGGGCTGGACCCGCAGCACGACCTCACCTACGACGACGTGTTCCTCGTCCCGGCCCGCTCCGCGGTGGCCTCCCGGTTCGACGTCGACCTCCGCACCCCCGACGGTTCGGGTGCCACGGTCCCGGTGGTCGCGGCCAACATGACCGCGGTCGCGGGCAGGCGGATGGCCGAGACGCTGGCCCGCCGCGGGGCCATGACGGTGCTTCCGCAGGACGTCGCGCCGGAGGCGGTCGCCGGGATCGTGGCGTGGCTCAAGTCGCGCCACCCCGTCTGGGACACCCCGCTCACGCTGCACGTCGACGACGCCGTGGCCGACGCGCTCAACCTGCTGCCCAAGCGCGCCCACGGCTCCGTGGTGGTCGTCGACGACGGCGACCGGCCGGTCGGCACCGTCGACGAGGCCCGGTGCGCGGGCGTCGACCGGTTCACCCGCCTGGCCGACGTGCTCGACCCGCACCCGGTGACGCTGCCGCTGGACACCCCGCCGCGGGCGGTGTTCGACGCGCTCGGCGGCGCGCACGTCGCGCTCGGGCTGGACGGCGACGGCAAGCTCGCCGGCCTGCTCACCGGGCTCGGTGCGCTGCGCGCGGAGATCTACGCGCCCGCCCTCGACGCCGGCGGCCGGTTGCGCACCGCCGCGGCGATCGGGATCAACGGCGACGTCGAGGCCAAGGCGGCGGCGCTGCTCGCCGCGGGCGTGGACCTGCTCGTCGTCGACACCGCCCACGGGCACCAGGAGAAGATGCTGGACGCGCTGCGCGCCGTCGCGAAGGTGGTGGCGGGCGCGGTGCCGGTGGCGGCGGGCAACGTCGTCACCGCCGTCGGGGTGCGCGACCTCGCCGCGGCGGGCGCGGACATCGTCAAGGTCGGCGTCGGTCCGGGCGCGATGTGCACGACGCGGATGATGACCGGGGTCGGACGCCCCCAGTTCTCGGCGGTGCTGGAGTGCGCGGCGGCGGCGCGCGATGCCGGCCTGCACGTCTGGGCCGACGGCGGCGTGCGCCACCCGCGCGACGTCGCCCTGGCGCTGGCCGCGGGCGCGTCCAGCGTGATGATCGGCTCCTGGCTCGCCGGCACCTACGAGTCCCCGGGCGACCTGCTGCGCGACGAGGCGGGGCGGCCGTACAAGGAGTCGTTCGGCATGGCGTCCAAGCGCGCGGTCGGCGCGCGCACCCGCGGCGAGTCGGGCTTCGACCGGGCCCGAAAGGCCCTGTTCGAGGAGGGCATCTCCAGCTCGCGCCAGCTCCTCGACCCCGCCCGACCGGGGGTGGAGGACCTGCTGGACGGCATCTGCGCGGGCGTCCGCTCCGCCTGCACCTACGCCGGCGCCCGCACGCTGCCGGACCTGCACGACCGCGCCGTCGTCGGCATCCAGACCACCGCCGGCTTCACCGAGGGCACCCCCCACGGCCTCTGACAGTGAGGATGTAGGGGAGCCCCGCAGCGGTCGTCCTGACCCAGCCTCTGACTGACTTCGGGTCTTGAAGCGGGATCTGTCGTTCGGTCCGCTGCGGGGCTCGCTTTGCACTCACCAGACGGCGTCGTGACCTCATAGGAGCCTGTGCCAGCAGGCACCCATCACTGTCTTGTCCGCTCGCCCGGCTGGTGCGTGCCGCCCTGCCCGTGACGAGAGTTGAGGACGGCCATGACCACGATGACACAGCTCGCCCCCACCCCTGAGACCTGCCGGGTCACCGGCGGGATCGACACCCACAAAGACACCCACACCGCCGCCGCGCTGGATTCGGCCGGGCGGCTGTTGGGCCACCGCCAGTTCCCCACCACCCCGGCCGGCTACGCCGCGCTGCTGGAGTGGCTGCGCAGCCATGGCGAGCTGGAACGGGTCGGGATCGAGGGCACCGGGGTCTACGGCGCCGGTCTGGCCTTGGTCCTGCAGGTCGCCGGCGTGTCGCTGGTCGAGGTCGACCGCCCCGACCGCAAGACCCGCCGGTGGCAGGGCAAGTCCGACCCGGTCGACGCCGAGGCCGCCGCCCGCGCCGTCCAGGCCGAACGGGCCACCGGTGTCCCGAAGGACCGCACCGGGCGGGTCGAGGCCCTGCGCGCGCTGCGGGTCGCCCGCCGCAGCGCCATCTCCGCCCGCGCGCAGGCCCAGACCCAGATGAAGTCACTGATCGTCACCGCTCCCGACCAGCTGCGCAGCAGCTTGCGCGCGATGGGCAACCGTGAACTCATCGCGGCCTGCGCTGCCCGCCGACCCGACCGTGCAGCGGCCGGTGACCCGGCAACCGCCACGATCATCGCGCTACGCGCCCTCGCCCGCCGCCACCACCAGCTCACCACCGAGATCGATGACCTCGACACCCTCATCACACCGCTGGTCACCCAGATCAACCCGACGCTGTGCGCGCTGCTCGGTGTCGGTCCCGACGTCGCCGGGCAGCTGCTGGTCACCGCCGGGGAGAACCCGCACCGGCTCCGATCCGAGGCCGCGTTCGCGATGCTCTGTGGCGCAGCGCCGCTCCCGGCCTCGTCCGGGCGCACTCTGCGTCACCGGCTCAACCGTGGCGGTGACCGCCAGGCCAACGCGGCGCTGCACCGGATCGTGCTCTGCCGGCTGCGCTGGGACCCCCGTACCCACGCGTTCGTCGAGCAACACACCGCCAAGGGCAAGACCAAGAAGGAGATCATCCGGATCCTCAAGCGCTACGTCGCCCGCGAGGTCTACCCCGCCCTGCTCACACCCCACCCTTCCTCCGCCCCGGCCATCCCTTCCGCCGCGTAGGAGGAGTCCACGTGGAGCGCCCGCAGCGCAGCGAGGACGAACGACGTTGACACCGACAAGCGACGGAAGACGATCAATCGGGGAGGAACGGCCCCACGCCATCCACCCAACAGCAACGATCTTCAACCACCGCTTGACATCCATAGGAGCATCCCGGCGGCCGGTCAGTCCGCGGTGGGTTGGCAGGTCGGGCACCAGAACAGGTTGCGGGCGGCGTGCTCGGCGTGCGCGATCGGCGTGGCGCACACCAGGCACGGCTGGCCGGTGCGGCGGTAGGCGTACACCTCGCCGCCGTGCCGGTCGCGCCGGCCGGGGCCACCGCGGCGGCGGGGGTCGTGCTCGGGGGCCACGGTGTCGATCCGGCCGACGCGCACGCCGTCGCGCATGAGCGTCAACAGGTCGGCCCACAGGGCGTCCCACTGCTCGCGGCGCAGGGCGCGGCCGGGCAGCCGCGGGTCGAGGCCGTGGCGGAACAGCGCCTCGGCCCGGTAGACGTTGCCGA
>JBQTJE010000137.1:0-1843 GCA_052387455.1 Pseudonocardia sp. | reverse complement strand
GACGTGCACCCTGACGTACAGGTCGCCCGCCGGGGCTCCGCCGCGGCCGGGCTCGCCCTGCCCGGCCAGCCGCACCCGCTGGCCGTCCTCCACCCCCGCCGGCACCCGCACCGTCAGCGAGCGGGTGCGGGTGCTCGACCCGCCGCCGCCGCAGTCCGGGCACGGGTCGTCGATGATCCGGCCGGTGCCGCGGCACTCGCGGCACGGCTCGGAGAACGCGAACGCCCCCTGGCTGCGGCTGACCAGGCCGACGCCGTCGCACACCGGGCACGGCCGCGGCGGGCTGCCCGGTTTCGCGCCGGTGCCGGCGCAGCGCTCGCAGCGCCCCGGAGCGCTCAGCCGGATGGGCACCTCGGCGCCGCGGACGGCCTGCACGAAGTCGATGCGCAGCTCGCTCTCCACGTCGGCGCCGCGCTGCCCGCGCGCCCCCGGCCGGGTGGTGGCTCCACCGCCGCCGAACATGCCGCCGAACAGGTCGCCCAGACCGCCCGCGCCCCCGCCCGCCCCGGCACGGCCGAACAGGTCGCCCAGGTCGAAGCCCTGCGTGCCGCCGCCGCCGGGGAAGCCGCCCGGGAACCCCCGGCCGCCGCCCCCGGCGAACAAGGCGCGGGTCTCGTCGTACTCCTTGCGCTTGTCGGTGTCGGAGAGCACGCCGTAGGCCTCGGACACGGTCTTGAACCGGGCCTCGGCCTGCGCGTCGCCGGGGTTGGCGTCGGGGTGCAGCTCGCGGGCGAGCTTGCGGTACGCCTTCTTGATCTCGTCGGCCGACGCGGTGGAGGACACGCCCAGCTCGCGGTAGAAGTCCTTCTCGATCCAGTCGCGCTGGGTCATCGCTGCCCCCTTCCGGTGTCAGGCCTCGTCGGTGCTGGGTGGTGGCGTGCTGGGTGACGCCGGCTCGTCGGGCTCGTCCGGCTCCGCCGGGCGGTCGACGACGGTGACCATTGCCGGGCGCAGCACCCGGTCGGCCAGCCGGTAGCCCTTGCGCAGGACGGCCGCGACCACCGTGACGGTCGGCGCCAGGACCTCGGACTCCTCGTGCTGCACGGCCTCGTGCACCGCCGGGTCGAACAGTTCCCCGGCGTCGCCGTAGGTCTCCAGGCCCAGCTTCCCGACCACCGCGACGACCTTGTCCGCGACGGCCTTGAACGCACCGGTGAGGTCGCCGTGCGCCTCGGCCCGGTCGAGGTCGTCGAGCACGGTGAACAGCTCGCCGACGAACTGCGCCCGGGCGTGCGCGAGCACGGCCTCCCGGTCGCGGTCCACCCGGCGCCGGTAGTTGGCGTACTCGGCGGTGATCCGCTGCAGGTCGGCGGTGCGCTCCTCCACCTGGGCGGTGAGCTCGACGACGCGCAGGTCCTCGGCGCTCAGCACCTCCTCCGAAGAGGACGCAGAGGACGCTGCCGACGGCGCTGCGGGCGGGGCGGGCGGGGCGGCCCCGGCCGGCTGCTCCCCGGCCGGGACCCGCACCTCCCCGGTCACCGGGTCGATCCGGCGCCGGTCCCGCACCACGACCCGCTCCTGTTCCTGCCCGGAGTTGCGGTCGGATGGCGTCACTTGCGGTCCTTCTCCTCGTCGACGATCTCGGCGTCCACGACGTCGTCGGGCTGCTGACCACCGGACGGCCCGGCATCGGGGCCCGGACCGGCACCCTCGGCGCCCGGCTGCTGGTAGAGCGCCGCGCCCATCTTCTGCGACTCGGTGGCGAGGCGCTCCATCGCCGACTGGATCGCGGCGGAGTCGGTGCCCTTGAGGGCCTCCTGCGCCTCGCCCAGCGCCGCGTTGACGCCGTCCTTGATCTCGGCCGGGAGCTTCTCGTCGTTCTCCTTGACGAACTTCTCCGTCT